>DASXVU010000048.1 GCA_036504055.1 Methanomassiliicoccales archaeon
AATTAAAGGGTTATTTCAAGCTGGCTCTGCGTTCTGCCTTTAGTATGAAAAGTGAGAAAGGCCAAATATGTTACATACTGACCAGATCGGTATCGAGGCCAAAGATCACCTCTTGCCTTTCCAGAACTGGTCTGCCTCATTCTCCAGCTGGTATAATCGGGTATAGTAGTCAGGGAACTCGTTTAGATGAGCCAACGCGATTTTTCCCGTCATGATGGGATCATCATCGGTAACATTTGTGGGCGGGCTTATTGCTCCATGCTCCAATTCCACGTCCAAACCCATCCGGAACTGTTCGACGTCGAACTCCTTCCAAGTGATCCCGAGTTGTTCTCCTATGCTCTTTGCATCCTTCTTCGTAAAATGCTTCTTTTCTGTCATGCTGATATCCTGCCAGTGAAACGAGCTGAATAGATACTTGTTATTTTCCTCAAGCCCGAACCTCAGTATTAATATCGATAATCTTTCCCTGCAAAATATTAAAAAGGTAGGCCGTTCGAAATACTGGTTCGAACGGCCATCGTTAAATAACCATTGATCAACGCGTCAGAAGACCGCATCTATATCGGAAATGCCGATAACTTTGTGGTTGACAAATTCCTTGATGCCAAGACCAGTCAATTCGCGACCATAGCCGGAATGACGTATTCCACCAAATGGAATGTCTGCTTTCACCAATGTGGGGTGGTTAACGAAGACCATCCCGGTCGATAGCTTGGCGGCTACCTCAGCACCATGTTTGACATCAGCCGTAAAGACCGAACCACCAAGACCGAAAGGAGAATCATTGGCGATGCGAATAGCATCAGATTCGTCCTTGGCGCGGAAGATCATCGATACGGGACCGAAGAATTCCAGTCTGCATGCGGGATTGTCCGGTCGGACATCGGTCAGGATCGTCGGTTGGACGAACGCACCCTTAGATGGGACCTTCGGCCCAACCTCAGACGCCTTCGCACCATGCGCCACAGCTTGCCGGACCTTTTCCCTCAATTCTTCGGCCGCCTTTTGCGATGAGAGCGGTGCTAGACTTGTATCGGGATCGAACGGATCGCCAGCTCGTAGCGAGGCAACTCCGATCCGATATTGTTCCATAAAGTCATCATAGATCTCATCGACAATGATGATTCTCTTGGAGGAACTGCAAACCTGCCCCCCATTCCAATGACGTCCGAACACTGCCCATTTCACCGTTTTTTCCAATTCGGCATCGGCTAACACCACAAAAGCATCGGCACCTCCCAATTCCATGGTAGATTTCTTAAGTGCCTTAGCTGCTTGAGTTGCAATAACGGTTCCTGCCTCTTCACCGCCAGTAAATGCGACCCCCCGAACTCGTGGGTCGGCCAATATTTTTTCGATCTGTGGACGGGTCGCATACAGGTTCTTGAACCCACCTTCAGGTAAACCTGCCTCACGCATCAGTGTTTCGAACATAGCGGCGCTTTGTGGAACGTTGGAGGCATGCTTCAAAAGTATCGTGTTACCGGCAGAAAGCTGCGGTGCGATGATGCGGGCTACCTGGTAATATGGGAAGTTCCATGGTTCGATCGCTAGCAATACCCCCAGCGGCTCGTGGACCACGGTTACCTCACCTTCGGAGGGATCGGCCACGGGCAGCTTCTCTGGAAGTAGCAATCTTTCAGCATTCCTCGCATAATATTCAAAGATCTGTGCCGAGAGCTCGACCTCAGCCTCGGCCTCAGCCGTTATCTTTCCCATTTCAATAGTAAGGAGCTTCGCAAAATCCTTTTTCGACTTTCGCATGATCGCAGCCGCCTTGTTCATAACGGCGGCACGAACCGCAAAAGAGGTATTGCTCCAAGATCGAAATGTGGTATCGGCACTGACAATAGCTTCTTCGATCTCGGCATCCATTGCATCAGGATACTTCTTTTCAAGTTCGTTGGTGTATGGATTTATTGTTGCGTATGTCATATTATTCCTCCGAATTATCGACTTGATCTCCTTTTTTCATGAATTCTCAGATCTTCTTGAAACAAAGGTACCAGTCTTTGCACTCGTACCCTTCGGCCATGCGTTTGTCCATGTCGGCCACGGTTTTTGGCGGGGCCACCACTACTTTGTCCCCTGGCTGCCAGTTAGCCGGTGTCGAAACCTTGTACTGGTCGGTCGTTTGGAGCGCTTTTACAAGCCTGATGATCTCCGGCATGAACCTTCCATTCTGCAGAGGGTAATAGATCATCGCCCGCATGATACCCTTGTCATCGATGAAGAAAACGCACCTTACTGCGGCCGTTGAGCTCTGCGCCTGATGGATCATGCCGTACTTCTTTGCAACCTTCATATTCAGGTCTGCAATGACCGGGAACGGGATCGTGACCCCCATCTTTTCCCTTATGTTGCTTATCCATGCAAGGTGTGATGAAATGCTGTCAACTGACAACCCAATCAATTTGACGTTTAGCCCCTCGAGTTCTTCGTGGATCGCGGCAAAGGCCATGAATTCCGTTGTGCAGACCGGGGTGAAATCGGCGGGATGTGAGAATAATACCACCCATTTCCCTTTTAGGTCCGAGAGCTTCATCGGACCCTGGGTGGTCTCAGCCTCGAATTCCGGGGCAGGTTCTCCCAGCACAGGAAAGCTCGGAACCGTCTCTTCGATCATAATAGAGCACCCCGATTGAACATCTTCGTGATTCCATCGGCTTTGCCAGATACGTTTCCAACATGATCCAAGATCTCATGACTCATGAGTGTCGACTCACAACGCCCCCTATTTGCTGTTTTTGCCTGCCAACACTTTGAATTGAAAGAACGTGTACTGGCGCAACAAAACCCATTTGGTCTTGCCATCGGTCACCTGTAAGGATCGAGAAAAAGACGAAAAGGGGAGATCCTTCAGCCCTGATGCGGAGAATATTAGACATGGAACCTTGTCAATAGGTGTAAACATGAATAACCAGACATCACCAAATGTGATTGATCAGTCGGTCGCTGTTTTCACATCCCGCACGGTCAAGCCTGGATCTGAAGGAAGATTCGAGGCTGCGCTGAATGATTTCATCGCCGGATCCCTTCGAACCGGTGGTCAACTTGGGATAAGCGTCATGAGACCCGTTGAGGGGAGCGGATCGCGGGAATACGGAATATTGCAACGATTCAAGGATGAAGACAGCCGTGATCGCTTTTATTCCTCATCCATTTACAAACAGTGGGAAGCATTGGAGGAGTCCTTGGTAGAGGGAGGGACGAAACATCCTCACCTTTCCGGCCTGGAGACCTGGTTCGTGGGTCCAGGTCAACGGGCCATGGTCCCTCCTCCCACATGGAAGATGGCCATTGTCACCATCGCCGGCGTCTGGCCTGCCAGTATGCTGGTACCGTGGCTGTTCAATCCATTTATGGGGGGCCTGAATTGGCTTTTGCAGGCGCTCATCATCGCAATAGGCATAGTTGTCCTTCTCACCTGGGTGATCATGCCCGTCCTGGTAAGGATTCTCAGACCCTGGTTATATCCAGACCATCAAAGTATGCCCGAGGCGTCCCATTGAACCTCAGATGGCCCGAATAGCCCAAATCTTGATGAACATATAATTTTCCCAGCTTTCCGCCTGGCAGTGTATGTATCCGGAGTTCATGGCAGAGCCTAGGAGGCATCAAGAAGTCATCAAGGTCATTGGTTCGGATCCTTGATGAACGTATGATTTCGTATCTCCTTGAAAGCCTGATCCAGTTCCTCCTCGGTATTCATCACGATCGGACCACCCCAGGCGATCGGCTCTCGCAGAGGGTTTCCGGACACCAGGAGAAGCTTCGAGCCCTGGTCGCCTCCGACCACCTTGACAAGATCGCCTTCCCCTAGCACGACCACGTTCTCAGAAGCAACCTCTGTTGCGTTAACGTCACCGACGATCGCCGATCCAGCATACACCGCAGAGAACGTGTTCATCCCTTTTTTCACCTCATGCTCGAGCTTCTCTCCCGGTCCCAGATGTACATCGAGATACTCTATCTCCACGGAAAGGTCCTTTACTGGCCCAATTGTCCCATCGAAGTTACCGGCGAGGACCTTCACCGACGACCCGTTCCCCAGGTCAACCATCGGTATCTGGTCCTTGGTTAAGCCCCGGTATTTCGGCGGGATCATCTTCTTGGCCTTAGGAAGGTTCACCCATAGCTGAAGTCCCCTCATCCATCCGCTCGTCGGGCGGGGCATCTCCTCATGCATGATCCCGCTCCCGGCGGTCATCCACTGTACGTCTCCCGGTCCGATGGTTCCCTTGTTGCCGATGGTGTCCTTATGGTCGACATACCCATCGAGCATGTATGTGACAGTCTCGATACCGCGATGAGGGTGGAGAGGGAAACCCGCGATGTAGTCCTCGGCCCGGTTGGAACCAAAGAGATCAAGCAGTAGGAAGGGGTCCATATCCGTCACCTCATTGTTGCTGAACATCCTGGTCAGTTTCACCCCTGCGCCGTCCATGGTGTGATTGCCATGGCGCATCTTGGCGATCTGTTTGTAAGTGCTCATGTTCGTATCCTTCGAGATTGCGGAATATAGTTTTTTCTAGAGAAAACGGGGGTTGACCGATCTTATAAGGGTCTTCTCAGGTTTGGATCTGAATGCCGGTGTCACGCTTCCCTTTGGAAAAAGGGGCTTGAGCGTATCCTCAAGCGGTCGGGTTCAATGTCAATGCTTTTCTTTTGGATGGTCAGTTCACGTTATATCAGATGCCTTCCGACCGCAAGACCGACCCCCACCTTCGCCACTTTCCTTCCGACCGCATAGTAGCAATGGTCGTCATGCGCATAGATAAGCGGCCTGATAAGGCCGATCAGCCCTTCATCCGGACCTGACTCCAGTTCTACCGTCACCTTCACGTCCTTGATCTCTCCCACGAACTGAGTATGCAGCCCCAGCTCGATGGTTTGGACCAATTCGCACTCGAGGACCAGTGGGCATTCCTCGACGTAGGGCGCGTTGACGAGCTCCGAGCGGACCGGCGTAAGACCAGTGACCGCGAACTTGTCTACGTTCCTGCCCGAGGTCAGAGCGAAGAAGTCCACATCCTTGACCATATCCTCGGAAGGGACGTTCACCTTGAACGCCCCACTGTCCATGATATTCCCATAGGAGTAGGTGGCCTTCCTGAGCGATACCGAAACGCAGGGCGGCTCAGAGCAACAGATACCGCACCAGGCAGCCGTCATTACGTTCGCTTTTCCTTCCTGGTCGTAGCTTCCGATCACCAGAGCAGGGGTGGGGAAGAGCAGCGCCTCCGCCCCCAATGACCTCTTCACTTCCTCACCCCGTTTCCCGTCTTCGTTTCTTTCTCCGTGCCGGAACCCATATGGCCCTGAGCTCCTCCAAACGTTTCGAGGACCTCCGATATCTTATCCATGGTCGGCACGCCGCCGTAGAGGACCAGCTCATCGTCTATCAACATCGCCGGCATCATGGCCAACCCATATCTGTCGAATAGATGCCGCACCTTCCCGGCCGTCTCCGGGCTAAGGACGGAGGCGGCCTCGCTGGCGACGACGATACCGACCTGCGCTTCGATCTTCGCTTTGACAAGGGCCTCACGGACCTTTTCGAGATATCGCTGGTCCTCCGACCGCATCGCCGGATTGCAGCAGGAGAACGTGAGTATCGATATCCTCATTCAATCGCCTCCATATAGTTGGAGTCCGACCTGTCTCAGCATCTCCAGACCATGAATGTCCGATTCCAGGAGAGGTATTTGTTTCAACACCTTCCCTTTGAACCGATCGGCTATCTCCTCGAGGTACCTTTCCTGATTGTTCCTCCGCTTCGTCAAGAACCGGTTGCCTTCAAGGGAATCGCGAGGAATGACCTGGTTGATGATCAGGGACGGGATGTCGATCCCGAAGCCCGAGAGATCCTTGACCGCCCTGGCCGTCTCCTCGACCGGTAGACGTTCGGCAAGCAGGACCATGTTGAAAGCGGTCATCGTGCTGTCGGAAAGGCTGCGTACCGCCCCATCATACCGTTCCTTCTCTCCTTTCAGCAATGTCAGCGTTTCCTCAGGATCGCCCCAGCCGAGCGAGGATGCCAGCTCCTTCCGGTCCCTTATCTGGTCCGCCATGTAGGTCGACCAATCGAATGGCATGGATAGCTCGCGCAGGGTATGTCCCGTCGGCGCCGTGTCGAAGACGATCCGATCGTGGGAATCATTTTGCAGATATCCGACGAACTGGTCGAACGCGGCCATCTCCTCTGCGCACGGAGTGCTCAGAGTATCCTTGCCGAACGTCCCGCTGATCCCTTCGGTCATCCCCTCAAGCCGCTTCTGGAAGACCCCAGGCGCCTTCTTTGGGTCGATGTTCAGAGCGTATAGTCGGTCGATGCCCTTGATCTTGGTCGGTTCGACCTCATCGATGCCCTGTCCGAAAGCTTCGGGCAGGCTTACCGTTGGATCGGTGGCGATCACGAGCGTCCTATATCCATGGTCGGCCAGCCAAACTGCTGTTGCTGCAGCCATGGTCGTCTTTCCAACTCCACCTTTGCCTCCGAAGAACAGGTATTTCCTGCTCCTGGCCAATTCCGTCATTGTCATGCTAACCATATCGGTCACCACGATATCGGATTTACCGATACTGTTATAACCCTTGGTGTTGGTATCCGATATCGGTGATCATGGACCGCCCATCAACGCCCACAATCTCTGGCCCGCTCCAAGAAAGGATAATGATGCTCTTGAGGGAGAGGTCGCTCTGCGGCAAGGAACTGATGACCGAGCTGAGGATCAAGAGTCCTGGAACGATCTATCCGGCCCTGGAGGAGTTGAAGAGAAAGGGCATGATCGATTTCCGTCTCGAGGCCTCGGGGGCGGTGAGGAAGAAGATCTATGATCTCACGGTCCAGGGCAAGAAACACCTCCATGACAGCATGACCAGCTCTGCCAAGATGTTCTGTTGTGATACTTCTCTCTATGCGGAAACGATCCTGCGCGACGCCAAAGACATGATCGATATCCAGAGGCATCAGAAGGTCCTGTCCACCTTGGATCTCGTGGATCTTAGGGCGTTTGTCAACGGAGCTGACCTGACATATGCTTCGGACGCCGACAAGATCTCGGATCAATATGATGTCATACTCACCTTCACCGGTGTGGGCTGTCTTATGGGAAGGAAAGAAGGCGACCTTACGAAATATTTTGCCTCGCTCCGACCCAGACTAAGGAAGGGCGGACAGGTCCTGGTCGTCGAGATCGAGAGGACCGACAACCTTTTCGCCAGGATATTCTTCGAGGACATCAGGAAGATATCCAAACAACCAGGTGTGAGCGTCGGGGAGCTGGAGGCCATGATCCTAGAGGCCGGCTTCAATGAGGCCTCGGTCATCTCAAAATCCGGTCTGCTCTATGGTCTGGCTCGTTGACCCGGTCATTCACCTTTGGCCAATCTTGAGCCCATCTGGAAGGCCTTCGCGCAATCCTCGGGGAAGACATCCTTGCGTCTTTTGGCCTTGAGCTCAGGATCGAACATCGAGTTGACGTATTTCGAATAATCATCGAACTGGTATGTGTCCGTGACGATCAGGGTTTCCGATGGACCTAAGGCCCAGGTCATCAACCTGTTGGTGTTCAAGAACAGCTGCTCATATCCGGAATCCTTCAGCGAGGACTCTGGGATGTTCATCGTATATATCCAGCCGTTCCTTCGCTTCTTGGGGAATAGCATCGTGCGTTCCTTGTCATAGACCAGATATGGGAATATCAGGCGCTCAAGGAACGATTTCATCTCTCCGGTAACGTTCCCAAGATAGATCGGGGATCCGAATATTACCGCATCGACGGCCGGTATTTTTTCCAGAAGCGATGTCAGGCCGTCCTTTACGGCACATCTTCCGTAGCTCCTGCCCCCTATCCTCTTGCATGCGAAGCAGCTGATGCATCCCTTGAAGTCCAGATCATATAGGTGAATGATCTCTGTCTCCGCGCCTTCAGCACGCGCTCCCTCAAGAGCCTTCTCAAGGAGCATTGCAGTGTTGCCATTCTTACGGGGGCTCCCGTTTATCGCCAGAACCTTCATTTCCACAACCCTCATCGATCTCGATGTACGCCGTCATATCACTCACCTGATGATACTTCAAAATTACCCAGGTGGTCCCAGATTGTACAAAGAAATTCTTGAGAAAGAGGTAGCTGTATGATCTCGCCATCAAGATGTTCTGTCGGATGAAGATTGGGAGGGCGGCATAACATACTATCGATGGCATATGCATCGGTCACATTGCCTGATACTCTGGTGCGAGTCCATAAATACAGACACTATTGTCAGACTTCATTAGATGACTTCTTCTCGGATCCGGGTCCTGGCGGTCGATGATGAACCAGACCTGGGTTTCTTATCAAAGGAGTTCCTGGAGAGGTCGGGCGAAATAATGGTGGACAGCGTGACCTCAGTGGCCAAGGCCAGGGAGGCATTGTTGGACCAGAAATATGACGCCATAGTCTCTGACTATCAGATGCCCATGGAGGACGGTCTCCAATTCTTGAAGTCGTTAAGGGCGTCAGGGGACCAGGTACCATTCATCCTCTTTACAGGCAGGGGGCGTGAAGAGGTGGTCATAGAGGCGTTGAACAACGGGGCCGATTCATATCTGCAAAAGGGTGGGATGCCTGCTCCGATGTATGTAGAGCTGGAGCATCGTATACGCACGGTCGTCCGCAAACGCCAGGCAGACAAGGAGGTGGAACAGCGGAACCGAAAGCTGCTCAAGGCAAACAAAGAACTGGCCTCGGCCAAGCTGGAAATGACCAAGCAGCTGGAGGAGATCACGGCGGGGAACATGGCCAGAGAGGAGGCCGAGAAGGAGCTTCGTGGAACCGAACTGAGGTATCGCAGCCTGTTCGAGGGGATGATAAACGGTGCGGCGGTCCACGAGATCCTGTGCGACGAGGCGGGAACCCCTATCGACTATCGCTTCCTGGAGATAAACGAGACATTCGAGAGAATGACCGGATTGAATAGGTCAGAGGTCATCGGAAAGACCGTTAAGGAAGCCCTCAAGGAGATCGAGCCGATATGGATCGAACGATATGGGAAGGTGGCCTTGACCGGCATTCCAGACCATTTCGAGAGCTACTCCCATGCGCTGGGCCGGCACTACGAGGTCTCCGTGTACCGGAACGCTCCGATGCAGTTCACCGTAATAATCACGGATGTCACAATCCGCAGGAAGGCCGAGGACGCCCTGAGGGCCAGCGAGGAGAAGTTCAAGGCCATCGCCAACTATGCGGCGAGCTGGGAGGCATGGTTCGACCAAAAGGGCACACTATTGTGGATGAACACCTATTCGATCGCCCTGACAGGGTATACCCCAGAAGAGTTCATCGCCGCCCAGGATTTCCTGTCCATGGCCATAGCCGAAGAGGACCGGGCAAAGGCTTTGGAGAAGATACGGGAGGCGATCAATGGCGGGTCGGGGGACAATCTGGAGGTAAGGGCGCTGCGCAAGAACGGCTCAAAGTTCTGGATCTCCATCTCCTGGCGTCCGATCCTGGATTCAAACGGACGGTCGCTTGGTTTCCGAACCAGCGTCCAGGACATCACTGAACGTAAGCAGGTGGAGGAAGCGCTCCGGCGGGCCAGTCTCAAATTGGGAATGCTGAACAGCATCACCAGACACGATATCCTGAACCAGATGCAGGTCCTGACCGGATACATGGCCCTGTTCAAGATGAGGGACAAGGACCCGGAACTGGTTGCCTATCTGGAGAAGATGTCGCGTGCGGCCCAGAACGTGCAGCAACAGATCGCTTTCACCAAGGATTATCAGGATATCGGCAGTCAAACGCCCTCTTGGGTGTCGATAGGCAAGCAGACCTCCGAGGCCTTCGTCCAGCTGCACCTGAAAGGGGTGGCACTGGATGAAAGGACCGGAGGATTGGAGATCCTCATAGACCCGCTAGCGATGAAGGTGCCATACAACCTCATCGACAACTCCATGCGGCACGGAGAGCATGTGAACCGGGTCAAGATGAGCATCGAGCAGTCCGGTGATCTCATGAAGATAATCTATGAGGATAACGGCGTTGGGATCGCCGCCGAGGACAAGGACCTTATCTTCATCAAAGGCCACGGCAAGAACACCGGCCTCGGACTGTTCCTGATCCGTGAGGTGCTGGCGATAACCGGCATCACGATAAGGGAATGCGGTCAACCCGGACACGGGGCACGGTTCGAGATCATTGTACCGGCAGGCGGATGGCGGCGGAACGCTTCAAAGTGAACGCTCACCCGATGGATTTATTTTTGTGGAAATGACCTCATATATTGGCCGGATGATGACCGGAGGGTTCGCTGACCCTCCCTCGTTTATGCTTGGATTCTTCACATCCCCAGCGCCTTCCTCTTCATCTCGATGTGGTCAGACATCAGCGCTGCCGCGTTCAACGGGCTCGGTTCCACCCAGAACTTGGCGTGGACCAGTCCATCGAGGTCCTCGGTCAGGGTCTTGATCACGTTGTGGCTCCCACCGATGTGCGGCATCACCCCGAGACATACGCTGACCCCGCTGCCCACGAAATAGCTGCCGATCGCAACCGCCTTCGGAGAATACCATTCTGGAGCCGCCCCTACCACCGGCAGTTGATCGATCCGCACTCCAGCCGTTCTTGCCAGTTCCGCGACCAGAGCCAGGATCCGGCTGTTGTCGACGCAGGATCCCATGTGCAGGACCGGTGGTATCCCAAGGGAACCGCAGACCTCCTGCAGGCCCTTTCCGGCCTGGTCGATGGACCTCGGCTGCAGCAGTCCCGCCTTGGCGCAGGCGATGGACGAACAGCCTGTCTCGACGCACAGGATGTCCCGTTTGATGAGTTCCTTGGCCAATGTGACGTGCCCATAGTCATGCTTGATCCGGGGATTGTTGCAGCCGACGATCCCCGCGCAGCCTCTGATCTTGCCCGATGCCACCGCGTCCAGCAGAGGCTTGAGGCTTCCTCCCAGTGCCTTCCTGATCGATTCCACCGAGAATCCTACCATGGCATCGACCGGGGCGTCTGGAATCAACACCCGTTCCTTCACCCGGTTGGGATAGTTGTCGATGGCAGCGGCGACGATCTTCTTTGATTGCTCGAATGCGTTCTCCGGTGTGATCTCTACGTAATAGCTGCCCTGAATGACGGCCTTCGGCGATGTCGTGAACAACATCGTGTGGTAACAGGAGGAGGTGTTCGCCAGTGTCGGGAATATGCATTGATAGTCGACGACCATGGCCTCCAGCGCACCGGTGGTTATCACCAGTTCCTGGTCCAGATGGTTGCCCGCCTGAGGTATGCCTTTACGCATCAGCAGCTCATTGCCGGTGCAGCACAATCCCACCAGATTGATCCCGCTGGCCCCTACGCCCTTTGCCCGGGAGATCATTTCCGGCAGGTTCGCCACATTGACGATCATTTCCGAGAGGATCGGATTGTGTCCATGCAGGGATATGTTCACCTGGTCATGCTTTAGCACTCCCAAGTTGACCTTAGAACTCTTTATGCTCGGGGTTCCGAACAGAACGTCCGAGATCTCCGTGCCCATCATCGAGCCGCCCCAGCCATCGGCCATGGAGGCCCGCATTCCCTGCAGCAGGAATCCTGAATAGTCAGCGCCGACCCCCATATGGACCCGGTGCATCGCCTCGACAACTTCCCGGTCTATGCTTCTCGGCAGAATGCCCGCCGCCTTCCACATGTCGACGCATGCCTGCGGTGCCCTCTTCGGCATCTGCATCTCCCCCTTGATGGTCCCGAACTCTTCAAGCATGGCCAAGGCCAGCTTCTCTGCCTTCTGGTTTATGGTGTCCGATTCGGGCAATCCGTACTCGGCCGCAAGCAGTTTCAGCTTCTCCTCATCCTTGACCATATAACCGGGGGCTTTCCCTCTGGCGGTCTTCAGCAGCGTCTCTACGACCTCTCGTCCGTGATCCGAATGGGAGGCAGCCCCGGTCGCCATCGTATCAAGAAGGTTTCTGGCCACCATCAGGTCGGCATCGGCACCGCAGACTCCTCTGGTACGGTCCCCGCCCATTAGCCGGCAAGGGCCCATGGCACACCGCTGGCAGGATATCCCTTCGGTGCAGAACTTGCACTGCGGCTGTTGCCTTTCGAACCTGTCCCAGACGGTGTCGGTCCCTTCCTTCATCGTCTTACGCAGGACATCCTGTGTCGACCTATCCAATGCCCGTTCCTTGACCTTCTCCTCGATCTCGTCGGGCTTGAACTTCTTGATCGGGACCTTCAGGCACTCCACTGATTCAATTTCGGGCAGATCATTATCCATGAGAATTTCACCAATCGGTATGATGACTTGTCGTTTCAACACACCCGATGGCATATATTGGTTTGGTTCGTCCCTCGGTTGGCCAGAGTGGCGATTGTTAAGGGAAACCGCCAGATGCAACTAGAACAGCATGACGGCGGCAGGGTTCGTGGTGGTAGAAAATGAAGAGGGAACTCCTGGGAGTTCGTTGAGCGACCTTCTGTCCTAGACGACCGTCGTGGCCCTCCGATCCCTAAGAGCGGCGATCTTGTCCTTCAGCAGGAACAGCAGGCTGGCATAGGCCAGGACGCCAAGGATCGGGAATATGATCAGTCCGGCGGCGTTCGCTCCGCCTATCGCTGGGTCGTTGTTCAAGACCTCGACCAATGCCATGGCGTTGACCGCTGTTCCCATGGTGATGAAGAACCCAAAGAACAGTAGCACCACTGGATAGGCCTTCTTCGGCTTGGAGAGCATCAGAATGATCGCCAGGTATCCGATCGGTATGGATATCCCCAGGTCCAGGAATCGTACCATCCAGAAGCTTGTAGGGGCTCCTGAGTATGAGCCGGTCGCCGTGTCCCCGGTGGACATGACCTGGGAGATCTCCATGACCCACATCATTGCGAATATGAACAGGAACAGCGAAAGGAATCCGACATACGCCTTTAGGGTTCTCGGTTTGAACTCGGGGGCATCTGCCGGGGTGAACTTCGACAGGTTGCCAAGCAGCAGGAACAGCCCGCCGATCACCAGGATCAGGAACAGCCAGGCGTATTGCTCGAAGTTGCCGGTGATGTTCGGGTTGCTCCACTCCTGGCCCACACCGACGGAGATGCCGGTGTACATGAGAGTGATCGGGGTCAGTATGAGGAAGTACTTGGATGAGCTCTTGCGGGCAAGTTCCAGAGTCCCTCCGATCAGCAGCAGCGGCGCGATCAACACCAGATTGACGATGTCATTCCCCTCGTTCTGCCAGATCGCCGATTGGGATGTCCGGTAGTGTATATCTCCAAGGAATAGAGGTCCAAGGACGGCGATGGCGATCAGGACGATGGCGCAGATTATCGCCACGGTTCCATTTACATACCATGGGAGTAGATGTTCGGTGGATTTTTCATCAGATTCTATTTTTGTCGAGACCAAGTTATGCACCTAGCCCACCGATGTCCGCGATAAGTCATATCTCCGCGTCAAAGGTCGGCGGTAACAAATAGAAACGGAACGTCGCTAATGAGCCGGATCCTCAACCCAAACTGAGAAGAACGGGAAGCATTTTTCGGAAGCCAGGGTCCAATTCTTATCCTAGACCGAACTCCTTCTTCCTCTGCTCTATGCGGTTCTTGACATCCTTTGACATCTCGATCTCATCCGGCCACTCGCGCAGGTATCCGTCCGCCGATCCTTTCTTTGTGGCATCGATGACCGCCCCGCTTCCCGCCAGCTCGATGTCCCGCAGGGGGTCGACATTGTTGAACGCCTTCCAAAGGACCAAGGAGTCATCACCGAGGTCAATGTCATCATACAGGACCAGTGTTAATCCGAGCGATGATGCCACGGTCCTGATATGATCCTTGAGCTGTTTCGAGCTCTCTGTCCCCTTTTTCATGCCTATCAGCACGACCGGATTCCTGGTGTCGAGGCCGACCGATCTGGACGTCACCGGGGACTTCAGCCCCAGGATCGCAAACTGGACATCCTCTTCGCTCAACCGGCTGCCGGTCATTGTGGTCCTTGAGGGCTCCCCATCGACCCTATCGGTAGCGTCAATGCCCAGTTTGCCTCCGAACAGGGGGTTGGGGGCCGAATGGTCCAGAACGTCCAGGACGCCCTCGGTCATGACAAGGTCGTGGGACAGGTCCAGGTTATCCTGGATCTTCTGCAGAAGCATTGGCGGGTCTTTGAGCAGTCTCGGATCATCGACCACCACGATCATCTTGGCGAAGCTCATCTGGTTGTTGCCCCACAAGGCGCTCATGACCTTGCGGGCCTGCATGGGATACTCCTTCTGAATGGCCACCACGACGATATTATGGAAAACACCTTCCCAGGGCATCCAGTAGTCAATGATCTCGGGCAGGATCTTCATCAATGGAGGAAGGAACACCCTTTCAGTGGCCTTAGCCATATAGCAGTCCTCCATGGGTGGCCTCCCCACCACCGTGGCGCTGTAAACAGCGTTCCTACGATGGGTTATCGCCGTGACATGGAATACCGGGTAGTCTCCCTGGAGCGAATAGTACCCAGTATGGTCGCCGAACGGCCCTTCCACTCGCTTTTCCTCGGGATCGACATAACCTTCCAGGACGAACTCCGATTCCGCTGGGACCTCCATGTCGATCGTCCTGCATTTGACCATCTCCACAGGGGACCCGCGGATGAACCCGGCCAGTATCATCTCGTCAATTCCCTGAGGCATCGGTGCCGTCGCTGCATATGTGATCGAAGGATCGGTTCCGATGGCAACTGCCACAGGCATCCTTTTGCCCAGCTTCTTATAGCCGTTGAAATTGTGACGGCCGTCCTTATGGATGTGCCAGTGCATGCCGGTCGTATTCCTGTCGAAGACCTGCATGCGGTACATTCCGGCATTTCTGTGGCGTCCTTCGACATCCTTGGTGAATACGACCGGCAGCGTGATGAACCGTCCCCCATCCTGGGGCCAACATTGCAGGACCGGTAATTCAGAGAGATCAACATAATCTCCTGTAACCACAACTTCTTGGCAAGGGGCCCGGGAGCTTTTTACGGTACGTGGGAACGCTTTGGAGAGGGAAAGGAGCTCGGGCAGCATGCCCAGCTTTCCCATCAAGCCCTCAGGCGGCGCAGTGTCCAGCAATCCACCGATCTTCTTCTCCAGCTCGTCAAGGCTGTCACAGCCCAGCGACATCGCCATCCGCCGTTCTGACCCAAAGGCGTTGGTCAGGACCGGGAACGATGAACCGGTCACCTTTTCGAACAAAAGAGCTTTCCCTCCGTTCGGACTTTTGGACATGCGGTCGGTCACTTCGGTTATCTCCAGAAGTGGCGACACCTCTCCCTTCACGCGGAACAGCTCCCCTTCCCTCTCCAACCGAGATATGAAATCGGCAAGGCTGCTGTAGTGCATCATTTTCCCTCCTTCTCCAGAATGTAAAGGTGGCAGATGCCCTGGGTCTGGGAGATCGAGCGGATGACCTTGAATCCCTTGGAGACCATGGTCTTCTCCAGCTCTACCGGCGTTGGGAAAGTGAGGATGGAGTCGCTCAGGTAACGGTAGGCGGCGAGGTCTCCAGATTGCATGCTACCGATCAGCGGCAGTATCTGCGTGAGATAGGTGAGGTACAGCGGCCGGGTGATCCGACAGACCGGAACGGAGAGCTCGAGCACGGCGAAACGTCCTCCGGTCCTCAATACCCGATTGACCTCTTCCAGGAAACCCCCAACATCCGGGACGTTCCGGATCCCGAAGGCCACCATGGCCTTGTCGAACGTCCCCTCCCTGAACGGCATCAACAGTGCATTGCCCTGTATGGCCGGGAACGCCGAGCCAAGCCTCTTCCTCTCCCATTTACTGACCGCGATCTCAAGCATGTTGCGCGAGAGGTCGATGCCCACCATGGAGCAGTCCGCCCGAGTAAGGGCCTGTATGGCCATGTCCCCGGTCCCGGTGGCGATGTCCAGGACCAGCTCCCCGTCCTTGAGCTCGAGGCAATCCAGGGCTTGTCCCCTCCAGATCCGGTCGATCGACATGGACATCAGGTGGTTCAGGCGGTCGTAGGTGGGGGTGATGTCATCGAACAGTCCTTCGATCCTTTCCGGGTTCTTATCCAGTTCCAAATCCTTCACACCCCAAAAGCGTTAATTCTCCATACAGGTACGATCAGACAAGAACCCCCAGGAGGACCGAGGCGAACACCATGATCGAGATCACGGCGTTGACATTGAAGAACGCGACGTTAACCTTGGAGAGATCGGCCGGACGTACCAGCAGGTGCTCCACCACGAACATCACCCCGATCGCCGCCAGTCCGATCAGGTAGACCGTTCCCAGAGCGTACATCCAGAACAATGAGGCGAGCGAGACGAAGCTGACCACATGCAAGACCGACGAGATCATCAGCGCGTTCATCACGCCGTAACGGGATGGCATGGACCAAAGCCCTTCCTGCCTGTCGAATTCGATGTCCAAGCACGAATACAGGATGTCGAAACCGGCGATGTACGTTGTCAGTGCCAGTCCGAGCACCAGTATGCCCGGGGGAATAGAACCGGTGACCGCCACGCTGGCCCCCAGCGGCATCAGGCCGATCGAGATCCCCAGGATGATATGGCTAGCGGCCGTGAACCGCTTCGAATACGAATATCCCATGACCACCCCAAGCACCGGGAAGGACAGCCAGAAGCACAATGGCGAGAGCATGGCGGCGGATACGACGAACACAGCGGCCGACACTATGACAAATATCAGTCCCTCCCGCATCGTCAGCATGCCGGACGGGATATGCCGCATCTTGGTCCTGGGGTTCTTGGCATCGATCTTCGCATCCACGACCCGGTTGAAGCCCATGGCCGCAGACCTTGCCCCGATGATCGCCAGGACCACCCAGAATATCATGGCGAAGGTGATCGGATTGTCCTTGGCCAGCAAAACGAGCGCCGCCAATCCGAAGGGGACCGCGAACACGCTGTGGCTCAGTTTTATCATCTGCGCATAGGAAGAGATCTTCGTCAGGACGGACCGGTCGTCTTCCGTCTCTTCAGTCACTTCTGGGACCTCTTTCCACCGGCAGAGCCTCCGTTCCATATAGGTGAAAGCTTCGTAGAGGACGAGACCCAGTATGCTCATGGCGATGATGCCTACGAATATCTGGGTATACTGCAGATATCCCCATGCGTTATAGATCATGTATCCGAGACCGGTCGAGCCAGCGAAGGCCTCGGCGAAGAAGAGGACGGATATGGCCGTACCGGTCACGATCCGCAGGGACGTGAAACTGCTGGGGAGGGCCGCCGGAATGATCGCTTCCCGGAGAATGTCCTTGTTCGTGGCGTTCATGGACCTCATCGAATCGATATACTTGCGGTCGATCGCGCTCACTCCTTCCTTGGTCGCCACCAGTATCTGGAAGAACACGATCAGCATGATCAGAAGTATCTTGGTAATATCGCCAATACCGAAGAACACGAACAGCACCGGCAGGAACACCATCTTGGGGATCGGATAGGTCAGGAATATCAACGGGCTGAAGTAACGGTCCATCTTCTGACTATAGCCGATGAAGATGCCAAGCGGGAACGCCAGGCACCAGGCGAGAGCGATGGCCACGACGACCCGATATGCACTGATACCGAAATTGGACCAGAACACTGCGGTCTGAGCGGTGTCGATGAACGCTTCGAAGGTGGTCTCCGGGCTTGGGAGTATGGGTGACGATACCAGAAGCGAGACGATCGCCCAGACCATCAGGCCCACCGCCAGGGAGAGCAGGTAACCGAACGCCCTCTGCCGGTTCATATTCCCTCCACCACCTTTCTTACCGCCTTACAGGTGGAGAAATAGGCATCGGTCCCGCGGTGCCCTGGTGATCCAGCCCCCGGGTTATCTATAATGGCCCTGATCGTGCATGGGCGGCCGCCGAGGACAAGTATCGAGTCACCCAGGAAGGCCGCCTCCTCGATGCTGTGGGTGACCACCACCATGGTCAGGCCGTTCCTCTCCCTGATGTCCAATAGCATCTCCTGCATTCTCTCTCTGGTGAGGGTGTCCAACGACGAGAAGGGCTCGTCCATCAGGAGCAGTTTCGGCTCCGTGGCAAGCGCTCGTCCGATGGCGACCCTCTGCCGTTCTCCCCCGCTGAGCCTTGCGGGGTAGTGTTCATGGTGTACTTCCAGGCCAAGTTCCCCTATCAGGCGGTCCGCCCTTCTCTCCCTCTCTTCTTTAAGGGTTCCCCGCAGTTTCATGCCCAGGCATACGTTCTCCATGACCGTCTTCCACGGAAGAAGGCCAAAATCCTGGAGGATGAAAGAGACCTCGGTTGACGGGCCCTCCACCGGTCTGCCGTTCACGGTAACGATGCCGGTCGACCTCCTTGTCAGGCCAGCCAGAATGTAGAGCAGAGTGGTCTTCCCACAGCCAGAAGGCCCAATTATTGCCAAGGACCTGCCCTGTTCGACCGAGAAGGTGAGATCGTCGATGACCTGAAAACCTCCCTCAAATGACTTGGACAGATGCTCAACGTTGATCATGCTCTCACGGGTAAAGCTCCCGGGCCACTATCGTATCATAGACCACGGCATTCTGGAGGATGACTTTGCCCGCTATCCAATCATAGACCTTCTGGAATTCCTGCAAGGTCGGGAGCGAAGTGCTGCTCAGCACGGGGAATGTGAAGTTGCCCTCGAGCGCCTTTGGGAAGCCGATATCCTTCTCCAAGACATCATAGTATCTGGTCGGGTCTTGGTTGACCGATTGGACGGTACTGTTATAGACCGTGAGCAGTTTCTTCACATCCTCGATGTGATCGGTTATGAATCCCGCTTTCATGCCGATGACGGTGGCGGTAATGTTGATCGTCCTGTCATCGGCGACCAGATGGGCTCCCGCCAATATTGCCTGCGTAGCATAGGGCTCAGGCAGGATCGCGAGGTCCACATTGTTCTGTACAAGTGACTGGTACCGCATCGGGATGGCCTTCAATTCGAATTTGCCGATCTTGCCGGTCATGTTCTTCTCGGCGAGAATGTCGTCAAGAACATATTCTGTGACGGTACCAGAGGATGTCGCCACCTCCATCCCGACCGTGGCGTTGATGTCGGAAATGTTGTTGTCAGGCGATGCAAGCAGACCGAACATACGTGCCTGTGGATTCGAATGGTAGTCGATGGTAATGACCTTGACATCCTGACCGGATGATTTTAGCAGAATGGTATTGACCATGTCCCCGAAATAGCCGTCGATGGAGCCAGCTGTCATTGCCGAATCCCTCTCCAGAGCACTCCCGAACTGGACCAGTTCGACGTTCAAACCTGCCTGTTCGAACAGCCCCCTTTCCTGGGCAGCGTACAACGGGAGCGTGTCGATCACTGGGAGGACCCCGATCTTGATCTTATCGGTCGTCTGTCCATTGGGTGATGTGACTATGAAGGCAGCAGCAGCAATGACTATTATGACCAATCCGACCGCTAGCAACTTGACACGAAGGCTTGCCATAGTGATGCTCCGACGATGCCTGCCAATGCGAACTCCGTTTATTACATTTCCCTTAATCGGTCCACCGTCGACTATGGAACATATCCTTGATCCAACATGACCACGCAGATATTTCCACTGGACACGACGGCAAATAAAATATTATACCGGGGATTGACATAGATTGCGGTCTGGAATCGAACGTTCTATGGGTGCATAGGTCATGGAAGAATGGATACCAGTCTTGGATGAGAAGGTTCTGGATGAGAACGGCGGCACTGTCGTCACCGCCAAAGGGCTACCGATATTACTGATGAAGCGTTACGGACGGATATACGCCCTCGCGAACAAGTGCCCCCACATGGGTTGCACCTTGGGAGGTGGTTCCATAGATGGATACACTTTGACCTGTCCATGCCACGACTGGCAGTTCGACATCCGGACAGGAAGCATGGTGCCCCAGGACACTGGTGTTGTTCTTGGATCCTATGAATGGAGGATCGATTCCGGCAAGATAGCGATCAAGGTAAGAGGTGATTGATCATGGAGCACAAGGTTACAGGATACACGCTAAGTTATTGTCCGTGGTGCAAGAAGACAAAGAAGTTCTTCCAGGAACATGGGATAAAATTCGACTACATCGATTATGATCTTCAGGATGAGAAGGAGCAGGAGCAGATAGAGGAGGAGATGCGCAAATACAGCAAGGGAGGGATAGCGTTCCCTTACGTTGTAATAGACGGTAACGTAGTGATCGGTTGGAATCCGGAAAGGTACGAGGAGCTCCTGAACCTCAAGAGCAAGTGAATCAGATGAACGATGAAATGAGAAAGAGGGCATTGATCGACCAGTTCACACCGGTCGTTGATGCCATGGGATACAAGTTCTCGCCGGACAAAGAGATCGTCTCTGACCTGCTCGATGCAGAGGTCATGCTTATGCATCAGACCAGCATCCCTTATTGCCCCTGTCAGGGCCGCACCAGGGACCGCAAAAAGGATATGCTGATCGTCTGCCCTTGCATTCCGCACCATAAGGCCCATTTCGATGCCATGAAGCGGTGCTGGTGTGGTTTGTTCGTGCATAAGGACGTTGAAGATCCCAGCAAGTTGCGCCAGATACCCCTCGAAGTGGCCCTAGGGGGTAAGATTTGAGGTCCAAGGTGGCTTTGGTGGGTGATATCCTGCCCGGTGGCATGATGTCCGTCCAGGCAAATGGCAAAGAGATGGTGCTCTGCAATGTGAACGGGACCTATCACGCGTTGGAAAGGCGGTGCGGTCACATGAGCGCGCCGTTGGAGATGGGGACCCTGAACGGTTATGTCCTAACGTGCCCGATGCACGGCGCGCAATTCTCGGCGGTCACGGGCGAGGCGATCCACAGCTCGATCCCTCTGAATCGGTCACCGCCGAAGATCGATGGCCCATATGCCGTACCGGGATACCTTGCCAGGCTGATCGACAAGGTGAAGACGATGGACCTCAAGTCGTTCCCTGTAACTGTGGAAGGGGACGAGATATTCGTTGAAGCATGAGTCCCGATCGAAGGCCGGCGGCCTCTCTATTTGGACGGGAAGGCGACCCCCGCTGAGATGTTCAGAATGATGTCCAGGCCGAGCCCGGTGAACCTCTTCTTTATCGCGGCCTTCAATTCATCAGCGGTCCGGGAAGTGATTACCGCCGCATCGTAGTAGTTCAGGTAATCCTTCATGAACTGGATGCAGGAAGGGTCGTCGGTCCTGGTTGGATCCTTATGGCCCGCCACTACCGTTGCTGGCCTAAGAGATTCGATCTTTTCAAGAGACCTTAGCCATTCTTTCCTTTCCGCCGGCGATGTATCGGCGGTCCAGGGATATACTCCGTTGTAGACGATGTCCCCGCAGATGACCGCCTTGAGCGAAGGTATCCACACATAAGAGTTGCCGCGGTCATCTCCCTGAGCGTTCATGTATATGGGGAACATCTCCCCCTCAAGTTCGAGGATCATCCCAGTCATCGGGGTCGGGATGACCGGGGAGGTGGTGATGTTGTTACCATATACCGGCGCCCACTGCTCGACCTTCCCCTTCCAGGTCTTCCTGATGCTCTCTACTGTCGTGGGCTGGGCAAGGATCTGGGCATCGGGAAATGCCTGAACGATCTCCTGAAGGCCAAAATAATGGTCTGGATGATGGTGGGTGATGTATACTGTCCTCAGCTCCCTGCCACTTTCCCGGATCATCGTGACAAGTTTTCTGGCATCGGGAAGAGTGAATTGGGCATCGATGAGGATGGCGTCGCGCTCTCCGCAAATAAGGGTCGAGTTTATCCACAATGCTTCCTGAGATGCTGTGAACACCCTCAGCTCTTTTCTCGAAGTGGTCATATTGGAAATTAGTTTAGCCCGGAATATTTAAACCTTTGAACTGGAGGGGGATGAAAACCCCAACGATTCTTCGTTCCAGAATGCCGTCAGGTCCGGGCAAATGTCAGCAAATGGCAAATAGCACTATCCTAGATACTTCCTGAGAGCGAGCTCCGTTGAGCAGGTCGAACCAACGGGATCCAAGGTCGGAGTAACGTGATGGAAAGCAATAGGGAGATCCCCGCCCACGAAAACGAAGAAGGTACGCAGGGGCGGTCGGAACTTGAACTGCATCGGATCGAATGGATGCTGACCAAAGCATTCGATGAAAGCGACAGCAAGGTGGTCGCTGACGGATCGGCCGGGCTCGGGGCAAAAGAGGAAAGGAATTCCCATCTGATCGCAGATGCGGTGGGGAAGGATGTACTGGAAGGGATCATCCTTGACACACTGAACCTGCTTGGCACCTCGGCGGCGGTCTATGAGAAGGACGGCACATGCTCCATGGGCATATTCTCGTCTGGTTGGTGCCGATACCTGGACAACGCCTGCAGGAACGAGGACGAGGGAAATGATATGGAAGAAGGCGGCCTTCTATGCCATCATCGCAATTGGAGCGAATCCACGAAACTGGCGGAGGAGGCGAACGGTCCGGTGGACCGGCCATGTCCCGGCGGTCTCCACATATATGCCGTCCCGATCAAAGCCGGGGGTGACGTCATCGGTTCGATCAACATCGGATATGGGGATCCCCCCCAGGACCGTCAGGTCCTACTGCAGATAGCCGACCAGAAGCATCTGGACGGAGAGCAGCTCATCAAAGCGGCACACGCCTACAGGTCGAGGCCGCTGTTCATGGTGGAATCGGCCAAGAGCCGTATCCGGACATCGGCGCAGCTGATCGGGGTGATCGTGGAGAAGCATTACGCCGAGGCTGAACTGGAGATGCGGGCCAAGGAACTGTCACGTTCCAATAAGGAACTCGAGCAGTTCGCATACGTGGCATCTCATGACCTGAAGGAGCCGTTGCGCATGGTCTCAAGCTACCTGTCGCTGCTGGAGAAACGGTACAAGGACAGGCTTGACGAGGAAGCGAATGAGTATATCGGGTTCGCGGTGGACGGAGCCCAAAGGATGAACGACCTGGTGGACGGGCTGCTGACATATTCCCGCATCGACCGTAGCACCACGCCGTTTGAGCAGGTCGACCTGGAGGAGGTGTTCCAGATAGCCACCACAAACCTCGAGGTCTCGATAAGGGATTCCGGGACCGTCCTGTCCCACGATGTTCTTCCTCAGGTGTTGGGAGACCGCAGGCAACTGATCCAGCTGTTCCAGAACCTCATGTCAAACGCCCTCAAGTTCCAGAACGGGAATGTGCCCCAGGTGCAGGTGTCCTCGCAGGCAGAAGGAAAGGACTGGAGGATATCCATCAAAGATAACGGGATCGGTATTTCCCCGGAGCATTCGGAAAGGATATTCCAGATGTTCCGGAGATTGCATACTCGCGATGAATATCCGGGCAACGGGATGGGGCTGGCAATATCCAAGAAGATAGTGGAAAGGCACGGTGGCAGGATATGGTTCGAATCCGAGCCGAACAAGGGGACCACCTTCATCTTCACCATTCCCGTTTCCGTAAGAACCTGATCGCTACGGCATCCTGGAAATTCGGCCATGCGATTTCCCGATGGCCTTTATGAAAAGGATAAAGGGTTTCAGAGGGAGCCGGATCACTTCTTCTCGTAATACTTGCTCCAGTCGCTCTGGGTCGGACCAGGCATCTCGTAACCTTGTTGAGGAAGTTTCGGCCTCTTCCTGATCATGATCGCGGCAAGGACAACGCCGATCACGATAACCGCTCCGACCATCAGCAGTCCCAATTGGAACAGGTGGGGGATGTTGCCCGAGGCCGAGCCGTCCAAGGAGGCTGCCGCGCCGATGTTCAGGGTGGCCTGCGAGGACACCGAGGGGTCCTGCACTATCAGGCTTCCGCCGGGATAGGTGATGCCCCCCACCAGGACGAAACCGGTGAATATCTCACCGTTCCAGCCCCGCACCATGGTCGGATATCCAGCGATCACCTGGGAATGCGCATGGGCAGCCTGGCCGTCCACGGTGACATTGGTGACCCATTCGAAGGTACCGATCTGGGTCTTATCCCCGCCGAAGGTCATTCTGGGGGTCGACAGGTCCATAGGTCCCTTCATATCACCCACCTTGTTGTCCAGCCTCTCGCTCCCGTTGGATGTTTGGACACTGGCGCTCCCGTCTTCACCGAGATCGTCGATGATCTTCTGATATTCCCTTGCCTCCAGGATGGACGCTGCCGTCAGGGGAATGTAATTGCCCACCAGGCTTTCGAACTCCAGCAGGATCGCCGGGTTCGTGTTGTTGGGGTCGACATCCCATCCCTGGATGGTCTTGTCCCACTTTGCGTTGTAGGAGACGACGTCCTCGCTCACATACTTAGAGTCCAGCTGCTGGATGTTATACAGCATCCGATTGCCGAAGGGGCCAGAAGCGACCGTCAGCTTGTACCGCGGTATGGTGGCGTTGCCTACGTGCGTGTTCGTGGCTGACAGACGGAATGTCAGGTTAAGGTCGTTTAGCACGTTGTCGCCGACGTTCTGGTTTGCTTGAGGGCCGAGATACGTGTAGGACTGGTCGGTGGCCGACAAACTGAAGGAGAAGACGGTCGAGTCACCAGCGGAGGTGTTGGTGACCGCCGTGCTCTTCCAGGCGGTCATCAGGTTCACCATCTTGTACATAGTCTCCGATGAGGTGTAATTGCTGCCCATTATCTCCGCCATCATGTCGTATCCGCGATGATACTGGAGCATGCCATCCTGGTTCGAGTCATTGTACTCGATCAGGTTGTCGAGCTTCACGGCATACATGGTGTACACCTTGATGGTGTGGTTGGCCTGTATCAGCTCGTTCTGCCGATTGTACACCTGAGCCTCTCCCAGATATCGGGCCACAATGGAAACCACATAGATGTCGTTGGGGTTATCCTGTGTTCCCCAGACCACTCCAAAGGCTGCATCGGACCCAAACCTTACGAAGAAGTGGTCCCCACCGCCGAGGATCCCGGTCGGTCCCGCTTCGGTCGTCAAATGCGTGTCCTCTGTGGTGGACGCCGCTGAGGTGGTGACCGGCACCATCGACAACATCATCGCCGCGATCAGTGTGAAAGCCACCATTACGGTCAATTTGCCGTGTGATCGGTTGAACATCAAAGATATCACTCTATGACCATTTAGTGAGATTTTGAATATTTAATCGGGAACATCTGTTTTGCATTAGTTTTGCGTTCTTGCATACCAAGTGCAAACCCAACAAATATACCTTAGACCAGCCGTTTGTCCGAGTGCCGAGGAGCCACATGCCACGTTTGTCCGTCTCGCAGATCGAGCTGCTGCAGCTGCACCTCATGGAGATGGAACCTTACAGGGGAGAAATGGAGGTGCCCAGGGAAGCCTGTCAGGAAGGCATCTCAAGCGAGATGGATTCCGGCCTTCATAATATCTCGCGGGCATTGGCGACCATGGTGGCAGAAGGGTTGGTCGAAAGCCGTCTGTGCCATATTCGCGGGGCCCCCAAACGCAGGAAAGCCTATTTCTTGACCGAGAAAGGGCTCCTGAGCGCTCGGGCCCTCATCAGGGACCTTGAAACTCGTCTCGTGTCCTTCGATGACGGCACATCGGTCCGGAACGTGACCCTCGCCACCGCCATGAAGACAATTGAGGACCGGACCGGGAAGAAGCCAAATCTCACGGACCTGGTGAGAACGGCAAGGAACTCCGAAACACTGATGCTGGAATCGATCTCCAGGCCGTCAAAGAACGTGGAGGTCATGTTCTTCGGCCGTCCGGAGGTCGAGGTCTTTGAGGGACGGGAAAAGGAATTGGCAGAACTGAACGAGTTCATTCTTTCCAAGGAGACATCCTGCGCTCTGGTGGTCGGTCTCCCCGGCATCGGTAAGAGCACATTGGCCTCAAAGACGTTCGAGAGCCAGATGAAACAGAGATCAGCATTTTGGTACACCATCCATGAGTGGGATTCGGTCCAGTCCGTAATGCGGGCCCTGATCGCGTTCTTTCAGAACATAGGGACCGAAGACCGGTTCTCCGACAGCGATCTGGAATTGGATATCGCCAGCGTCTATTCCCCCACCGTCCTGTGTCTGCGGGATAGCCATCCATTGATCTTCTTCGACGATGTCGACAAGGCCGGGCCGAACGTCACCTTGCTTCTGAGCATGTTATGCGATGCGGTTAGCGCAGCCCCTCCCTCGAAGATCGTCCTGGTATCCAGATCTGTCCCTCCCTTCCTGATCTCCACCACCAAGATCGTACGTATCGAACTGAAGTGCATCGACGGGAAGGCATCTTCTGCACTGGCCTCCGCGTGGAACGCCAGGGACCCGATTGCCGCGGTCGAAGAGAGCGGTGGCCATCCGCTGATGCTCAGGCTTTCGTGCGAGGTCGGCATCGAATCCGCCAGGGGAAGTATCGACGACATCCTCGGTGAGCATTTCCGGCGGGTTCTGGGTCCGCAGGAAAAGGACATGCTGGAGTTCCTTTCGGTCATCCGGCTCCCGATACCGGCGAAAGAACTGCCAGGTTTCCTTCCCGAGACGACGGCATCCCTGAAACGAAAGGGCCTGGTCCAAGAGTATGCTGAGGGGGTGGCTGTACATCAGGTCGTCCGTTCCTATTTCGCCTCGAAGACCCCGGATGAGGAAGCGGTTCGGATGCACCGGATCGCCGCCGAATATTGCAGGCGCCGCCCCGGGGAAAGATGGCGCCTGGAAGAGATATCGCAGGACATCGCTGCAAGGGATTTTGAACGGGCCGCAGGGACATTTCTGGAGAACGGTGAGCGGCTCCTGAGCTCGTATTCGGAAGAATCGATGGTGCTGCTCTCCGAGATACCTCTCGAACGGGTGGACGCCAGTTACGGAGCTCACCTGTCGTTCCTCAAGGGCAGGTTAAGTCAGACCCTTGGAAGGCCACATGATGCCCTGGTCCATTTCGAACGCTCGCTCTCCCTGTTAGGGAAGGATCGAGAGGAGGGGGTGAGAGCGTCGGTGCTCGAGTCCTATGCCCGTTCATTGGCGGAGGTGAACCGGATCGAGGAGTCGTTGAAGACCCATCGCCAGGCCCTATCCTATTACGAAAGCGTCAACGACAAGGTCGGCCAGATAAGAGAATGGATGGGTATTGGCTCGGCATGGAGAAAGGCCCGGGGAACGAAGGAGGCATCAGAGGCATTCACAAAGGCGCTGGGAATCGCCAGTGAACGGGGCGACATGGCCGCGGTGGCGGCAAACCTGAACAACGTGGCATTGCTCGAGTGGGAGTCCGGGGACCTGAAAAGGGCGGAGGCCGACCTCAAGGAGTCCATCTCTGTCGCCATGGCAGCGGGTGATGATGTGGGTGAAGGCATCGGGCAGACCAACCTTGCCGATCTGTATCATGTCCAGCTTAGGGAAAGGGAATCGGAGAATCTGCGTTTGGAATCTGCCGAGACCTTCAGGAGGGCGGGGGACATCTCACGGTCGAAGAAGATCAAGGCCAGGTGGGCCCTGGATGTCTCCGGGGCGGGAAGAAGCGCCGAGGCCATCGAGGTACTGGAGGGTTCGATCGGGCCGTCAGGGAGATCGATCAGGACCGGTCGTTGCCTGGTGGCGGAAGGCATAGATGCAGGCGATCTTGCTCTCTTGCTCGCTCTGATCGAAGCGTACAGAGGCACAGGGGAAAGGGACAGGACCGCACGTGCGATAGAATCGCTGTTCCGTCTGGCAAAGGAAATGGAAAGCAAAGACCTGGAGGCCCAAGCCTGGATGGAGGCGGCCATCACCGATGAGGCATTCGGAGACCTGGCATCAGCCCTGGGAAAGCTCAACAAGGCCGGGAACGCCCTCAGGGAATTGGGCAACAGTGAAGGCCTTGGAGCGGTCTACCTCAGATCGGGGATGGTCCGCCTGCAGTTGGGAGAGAGAAGCGAGGCACTGATCGACCTCCGAGAAGCGGTCAGGCACGCCGAGCGTTCAGGCAACGCGGGTGCATTGGCGGCTGCTCTGGACGAGCTCGGAGAGGCGCTCGGTTCGGTGTCACCAGAAGGCAGGGGATGCCTGGAAAGGGCAAGACAGCTCCGGAAGGATGGCAGGGCTCAGGCATACGATCGGTAAGGATCCTGTTTCGATCATTCCTTGACCGTAGAGGCCCTCCTGCTGTTCCATACGTAAAGACCGAAAACGGCCACAATGGCGGCGTTCGCTATCAGGCCCACCAGCAGATAAGCATACCCCGTGGCCCCGCTGGCGATGCTGAACACCGGAGTGATCAGCCCAACGGACGCCCCTATCAGGGCGGCGGCACCGGCCGACATGGCGACCAGAATGAGGATGAAGAAGAAATTGCCCCTGATGGCATTGTTCAGGTCATCCTCCGACGCCCCTCTTCCTGCCAGTGCCTTCCTGACCCAGACCAGGTGAAGGTGGGAACGGAAAAGCAGGCTGGCGCAGAGCAGGACCACTCCATTCATGAAAATGTAGATCTGGGGCAGGTCGTTGGAGAAAAGACTGAAATTGCCCGGCATCCCCATCAGATACATCCAGTCGATCTTCGAATAGAACAGGATCGCTGGTATGAGCATCGTCCATCCGGACCTCAGGGTGGATCTGAGCCTCTTCTCGCTGAAGACCCCGATCAGGACCACGAAGAACATCAGGCCTACCAGGATCAGGTCGGTGTTGAATCCGACGCCCAGCGCCCGGAAGAAGGTCGAGGCGGCGGATCTGATGTAGACATAGAATCCATAGTTCATCAGAGTGATGACGCTCATGACAAAGGCCAGTAGAACCACCAAGGTGGTCACCGCCCTGGGCAGCGGATCGGGGCGGTCCTTGGATGAGTGGTCCGCCATATTCATTTCCTCCTCAGGCCTTTGAGCATGAGATCGTTCAGGCTCTGCCTCCGCGGATTCCAGGGAACCACTCTGATGCCCGGTCCAGCCAGCGACCTGATGGAAGCGAGCGACAGCAGATCGGTCGCCAAGGCCGCTGCCTCCTCCTCCAGGTTCGTCGGTATCAGGCTGTTGCCATCGACATGCAGGACCAGCACTTTTGATCTGGGTCCGGAGGACATGCGCATCTCACGGATGCCGGCCCGCATCTCCTCCACGTTCTCCTGCCTGACCATGGTGATGACTATGAACAAAGGGCTGGACCCGACCAGGTGCCCGCGGCATGACCGCACGTCCTCCTTCAGCCTCCCCCTCAGCCTGGTCATTTCCAAGCCAAGCAACAGCTTGGAGACCATTGCTCTCTGTCTCCTCCCTACATCAGGCAATATCTGTCGGCCCGAGTTGAAGACCTTAAGCCCGACCCGGCAGTTCCTTGCCAGATAGAATTGGGACAGACCGTTCGCCGCCTTGATCCCGTGCTCGAACGCGTTCTCCACGCTGGAACCCACGGACATCAGTTCCGAGGCGTCCAGGAATATCCATACCACCTGCTGGCCCTCTTTTTCGTACTCATTGACCAGAGGGTTGCTGATCTCCAGGTCGGCACTTCTCACGCTGGCCTTCCAATTGATATGCCGGAACGGGTCTCCGTTGCGGTATTCGCGGATCTCCTTGAAATCGGTGGTGGTGGACCCCAATTTGCTGGCTGCCCCTAATGGCATAGGTATCCGGGACAGCAGCCTCGGGTCCCTCATCTTCCTCATGTCCATCGGCCTCTGTTGGACCAGCAGTTCGACCGGATCCAGTCCGGGAACGATCTGGTTCTCCTGTAACCCGGCCAGGTCGATGGATTCGATCTTCGAGTTGCCGATGGTGTACACGCCTCGTCTGGTGCATTCCACGCTGTACTCCGTCCTCACCTGGAGCGGTGCCCCCGATTTCCAGAACACCCGGAAGTTGTTGCCCTCCGCCAGTCGGAAATGGTCTGGCAACGAATCCCCCACCGTCACTATCCCGAGGCCATCCCGGATGGACAGGTCGGAGATGACCTTCATGTTCTCGTTGACATACGCATTCAACCGAGGTGCAGGGCGGGACATGCTCATCTCGGTCGGAGATTGGTAGAGCATGGAGAGGACCACGAACAGCATCGGCAGGAGCGATAGCAGCACTATCAGCACGTTCCCCAGGAATATCCCGAACACCAGCAGTAGGGCGAAGGTCTTGAACTCGATCGAGACCCGGGGCAGCATGTGCTTCACTTCCGGCCGAAGTCCTTAGGGGCCGGGGTCCGGGTCACAATGGCATCGACCACCGATTGCGGTGTGACCCGGTTGTCGATCTCGTATTCCATCTTCATGATGATACGGTGGCACAAAGCGTCGCGGACGAAGAGCTTCACATCGTCCGGCGTGACAAAATCCCGACCCATCATCGCTGCATGGGCCCGGGAGACCTTCAAAAGCGAAAGGGAACCGCGGGGAGATGCCCCCACCTCTACCGCCTCGTGCTCCCTGGTGCTCCGTACCAAGGTGCTCACATAGTCCAGGACCTGGTCGTCCACATAGATGCCCTTCTCGACCAGTTCCTGCATCTCCACGAACTTGGACTGGTCCATGGCCGCCACCAGGCGGTCCACGGGGTCGTCCGCCTGCCACCGGATCCGCCTACGCATGATCTCGCTCTCCAACTGGACGGTCTTCACATAGCCAGTGGCCATCTTGAGCAGGAACCTGTCCATCTGGGCCTCAGGCAAGGGGAATGTCCCCTCCTGTTCGATAGGGTTCTGAGTGGCTATGACGAAGAATGGTTTGGTGAGCTGGTGGGTCGTGCCCTCGATGGTCACCTGCCGCTCCTCCATGGCCTCCAGGAGTGCAGACTGGGTCTTCGGAGGGGAACGGTTGATCTCGTCCGCCAGAAGTATGTTGGTGAACACCGGTCCCTTTTCCAGCACGAACTCGGAGGTCCTGGGCCTCCATATTCGCGTGCCCAGGATGTCCATGGGCATCAGGTCCGGGGTGAATTGGACCCGTCCCCAATTGCACCCGGTGACCTTGGCGAACACCTTGGCCAACAAGGTCTTCCCCAGCCCAGGCATGTCCTCGAAGAGCACATGCCCGTTGGCCAGCGCCGCGCACAGAAGCTTCCTGAGGATGAGCTCGTCCCCCACGAACACTCCGCCAGTCGAATCGATTATGTTCCGAGAATGCTGTCTGAATTCCTGAATGTCCATTCTATCCCTCTACGATCCCAGCTGGTTTGGTGCGTTCGGACATCAGATAGCCAGCCCCCAGCACCTGCGCCGTCTGGTCCAGCGCATCGAACGCTATCCTGGTCCTCTCGTCCTTGGTCACGGCCTCCTCGTTTCCCAAGGCCCACCTGAAGGTGAACTTCTGTTCTTTGACCGTGTAACGGACCACTCCGCCAATGACCCTCTCGATCCGATCGGGGTCGGCATGACCCTGGACCAGTACCGTAGTCAGCAGGACCACCAAGGGTTCCTTCCGGCCCTCGAGGACGAACCGGTCCACTACGCTCTGGGCATATCCGGTGTCTCCCCGGTCCTGATATATTGATTGGACCAGCCGGCGCGTGTCGCAGAATTCCTGCTGAACCTCGCTGGAACGGAAGAACGACATGACCTTGAAGACCACCGCGATGACCACTATGGCGACCACGATCCACTCCCCCAGCAGGGTCTGGTCCGGAGCCGTTTTCGATATGGCATCCCTGAGCTTCAGAACGTAGACGAACAACAGCATCAGGACGACGGTGACAATTATCATGTTCGAGGGACTGTGGAAGAAGCGTCCGATCGCCCTTACGAATGGGTTGCTGTGCTCATGAAGGATCCCGAGCAGTGAAAGCAATCCCACCATCATGGCCACCATGAGGGGCACTCCCCGCAGCAGGTCCACCGTCGACGTCATCGTCACTCCCAATTCCAAGGTCAGGCCCAACATCACGATGACCGCCGCTCTGCCTATGAGCCAATAATGGTCGGAATAGGCCTTGACGATGTATGCGACCATTGCCAGGAAGCCGGTAAGAATGAGAAGCAGCCCGGATTCCGTAGCGCCCTTGGGCGAGTTGGGGAAGAAGATCAGGAGCAGACCGATCAAGAGCGCCAAGGTCAGCATTTGGATACCGTTGCGAAGAGAATCCGCCATCTTTCCCCTGTTCAGAGCTCCGATCAAGCCCGATGCCAGATAGCAGGCCGACATGGCACATATTGCGGGGAACACGAACCATAGGTTGATCCTGCCCCCCTGGGGGCTCAGCACCATCAGCACTCCTGCGGACATGATGACGATCGCTAGGGCGATTATGGATGTCAGAGCGATCTTCCTTCTGGCCGACACCTTCCCATCCCTGTCCCCGGGTGCCTTGTTCGAAAATTTCATGGGTTCAGCTCACCTGATTCGCGGCCCGGTACATGCTCTCATACTCCGGCCGGCCTACCGGCCTTTGACTGAACTCTGCTATCTCGAAAAGGGAGATCACCACGTCCAGCTGTCCATGTCGGGAAAGGTCCAGTTTAGGTTCCATTATCGACTGCAGCTCCCTGGGGGCCATCGAATCGGTGACGTTCGTGTCGCCGGCCTTCCATGAGTCGAAAGCCTCTCGGTAGAGCCTGACCGTTTCCTCACGGTAGTCGACCGTCTGGACCAGGACCGTGGTGGTTCCCAGCGGACCCGACACAGAAAGAAGATGGTCTCCCTTCGGAAGAGTTATGGTGAATTCCCCAGAACCGGATTCCAGGTTCATCTTGGAGCCGTTCCCGTCTATATCCATGTGCAGTTCCCCAGTCCCGCCCGACACCTGAAACCGCATGGGGTCGTTCTCCCCCCATACGGGGGGCAGGTCCTCAGCGATCTGGGGGAATTTAAGTTGATATGGAGAGGTCGGCAACCGGGACACGCTGGCGGCCGCAGTCGGAAACAGTCCCCGGGCGGTATGCCCGATCCTTTTGCTGCGGAATAGCATGAATATGACAAGAGTCAGGACAGCTAACGACCCCAGCACGGCAACGATGATCCAATCCGTGGGGGAACCCCATCCCGGTGGCGAGTAATGGATCACGGCCGACGATGGCTGGTAGATCGAGTTGCCTGTGAAGTTGACCACATAGTCGTCCTCGCCCACCAGCGAGAACTCCGAGCCTACCTTGCTGAGCCCGTTATCGATATTGGTCTTGTCCGAGCGCTGCAGTAGAATGGGCATTGAAAGCATCGCCTGGTTATGATCGTTCAGCAGGGTTGCGTTGACCTGGTTTCCTTCCAATGTCACCTTCATGGTGGTCATCGACTTCACGTTTAGGTCGATCTCGCAGCGCTTTATGCTGGGAAGGTCGAACACCATTTTACTCGGGCCGAGAGCGTGATCACCGAATACCGGAACGATCACATCGACGCGCCCCATCCGATCCGTCACAAAAGCCCCGACGCTGTTGTCCTCGAAGTAGACCAGCACGGAATGGAGCGCAACCGGAAGTTCCGAGGCGTGGACCAGAACGAAGAGATGATTGTCATATCCTCTTACCAGATATTGTGGCGCGATCTCCACCGAGATGTCAAGCACGGTCACGGTCTTGTTCACGATGGTCCCATAGAGGGTGCTGTTCCCTCCATAGATGACCTGGAGACTGTAGACACCCGGCATTGTCCACCTGAGGTTGAAGTGCCCCGTTCCCTCCGAGTCCGTCTGGTTATAGGAATTGAGCTCCTTCAGATACAGGGTGGCATGTTGGACCGGCTTCGAGGATGCGTTCTCCAGGAGAGTGAAATTGAATTCATACGTGACTCCCATGATCACTCGGTCAGGGGAATCGGTGATGAGTTTGGTGTCATCCGTAACCTTGACCGCTGGGTCGCTCTCGGACGGCTTGTAGGTACTGTCCCCCAAGGACCTGGCGATCAGCTGGTAGTTGCCCAGTTGAAGTTCGTCGGGGATTAGGCAGTTGGCGGTGAATATTCCGCTGCTCACCTGGCCTGCACCGATGAAGTACCGTTCCGTGGTGGTCTTGCTCACGGCCACGAAGACCATGACGGAGACTCCGGAAACAGGCCTCAATAAAGTAGTGGTCACCGTGCCCTTGACCAGGAACCCCACCCCCTTCTTTATAAGGAATTGGCCAGAGGGGGAGGTGATGTCGGTTATCGTGTCGATGGCCGGGCTCTGGTCCGGCCTCGAGGTGGCGTTCAGGTCGATGCCGTCCTGCTGCCCACCGTCCACCTTTATCGTCCGGTTCTCACCGCCGATGACGTTCGTGTTCGTTCCGGGGAATGTGCTGACGTTGTATTTGCCGGGGTCTACCTCGGTGAAATTGTAGTTACCGGAAGCGTCGGTCTGTGTGGTCCCTACCAGGGTGCCGTTCCCATCATACAGCTGGACCCCCACATCGGCCCGCCCTTCGCCTGGATCCACCAGTCCGTTCCCGTCCTTGTCATCGAAGACCGTACCGCTGACGTTCCCACCATTCAACGTGATATTTTGATCGGTGCCGTTGGGAATAGCCGGTATATCGAAAACCGGCGGTATCGTGGTGTTGTTCAGGTCCGGAAGGTCGGGGATCTGACCAGGATCAGTGACGTTGATGTCTGGAATGATATCGGTGGGGATCTCGCGATCTCCATCCTGGGTGTTGAGATTCTTGGTCAAAATGGGGGATGTGGCGATCTGGTTGAAAGCGCTGCCAAGGGCCGCCACCAACACTATCGCTGCAATGATGACGATGATGGCCCTATAGAGTGGTTTCATCGAGGATCTCTCCCGACCTCAGTTCTGTCTTCTTCGTCATAGAACAGAGCAGGTAGAATAATCAATCTTTTCTCGGGATTCTTCGCATGCTCGCTTCCCAGCATCCTCACGAAGAATCGTCACGTTCACGATCATCTACGAATGGTGCATTCAGGACCGCTATAGCCTTACGGGCCATGAGGATCTCGGGATCACAGTTGCTTTCGATCGAACATCCTTATCGTCACCGCCAATAGGAGAGCGGTCACCAAAACTCCCGGGACCAGAGGCAGCAGTGGCTGGCCAGGAACCAACAGTCCGGGCAACGCCGCCACGACCGAGAGCTGATTTGCCCCATAGATGACCAGGATTATGCCGGTCAGCATGGAGTTGGCGAAGAAGCCGATCAAGACCCCCGCGGAACAGGCGATGGCGGTCATGGATAATGCCATTATAAGAGCGTTCACCGAGACGGTCAGCACATCGTTGGTGAATGCTCCGTTCCGGGCCAGGTCGAAGAGTGCGCCGAAGACCAGCGCAATGATGCCTGCGGCGGTGACGCACACGTAGGTCGCCAGGAACTTCGATAGGACGATGTCTCTTCGCTTGACCGGGCGTATTATGAAGAGGTCGAAGACATGCCGGCTCTTCTCGCTGATGATCGAGGAGACCAGCATCGCCGCCGAAAGCATCCCCCCGATGGAACCGATGAGGATAGCGGTGAACGCGGCGAGGGACATATCCTGGCTGGTAGGCGAGGCGTAATAGATGATCAGGGTGAGCACCGGCAATCCCACCCAGAGCGTCAACATCACCTTGGATTTATAGAAACCCCTGAGCTCGTCCCGGAACAGTAACCCGAGGCTCATGCCTTCACCCCTGCAAGGTAGTTGATGTAGATGTCCTCTAAAGTCGGGACGATGGGCGCGACCTTCCGGATCCTGCCGCCTTTGGTCAACACGTCCCGGATCAGCCTGTCGATCACCTGGTCGGCATCCGCTTCTGGTGCCAGGCAGATGATGTAGCGGCCCGGTTCCGGATTACCGATCACTTCTATGCCATCTCCGGTGCCGACCGCTGACCATTCTTTAGATCCGGGGGCCAGCACGATCTCGATCTGCTTCGGGACCTTGACCCTTTCCTTGATCTCGGACATGGAACCCACATATCCCATGTGACCATAGCTGAGGAAGCCGATCCGGTCAGCCAGGTCCTGGACGTCGTTAAGGATATGTGAGGAGAAGAATATCGTTGACCCTTCCTTGCGCAGGTCCTGGAAGATCTTCTTGAACTCGAACCGGGCGGTCGGGTCCAGCCCCGCCATCGGTTCATCCAGGATCAGTACCGATGGCTGGTGCAGTATTGCCTGGGCCATGCCTACCTTCTGCACCGTTCCGCCAGAAAGCTGGTTGATCTTCTTGTGTCTGAGCTCCGGGATCCCTACCCGTTCCAGTGCCGTCTTTATGCGGGAATCAAGCTCGTTCTCGGATATGCCTGACAAACGACCAAAGGTCGTCAGGGCATGGTCCACGGTCCTCCATTCCTGGAATCCGATGGTCTGCGGGAGGTATCCGAGCTCCTTATTGATCAGCATCTTGTTGTTCCTGATGGATTGTCCTTTGAACCTGACGTCCCCTTCAAAATCGGTGAGCAGGCCGACCAGTATCTTGATCGTGGTGGTCTTTCCGGAACCGTTCGGGCCTATATAGCCGAAGATCTCTCCGCTCCCGATACTGAATGAGACATCCTTCAAGGCCACAAAGTTACCGTAGGTTTTCGTTACCGAATCGATCGCCAGAAACGAATTGTCTTCATTTGCCTGGTTCATTATGACTCACCGATGGGCAGAGAATGGCCAGGTAAGCCTTATGCTTTTCTTTGTTCCTTTGAGTCATACCGAAAACTGCGGTCTTGCTGTGAGGGCCGAATGTGCGGTTGGGAGGATATCGAACGACGATCCAAAGTTCTCTTTGGCGTTCCATGGAATGAATCCACACTAGCCTTGTATCTTCATTAGGCCAGCCTAAATTATTTTTCCATGCAATAGAAAAGCTTTATGTTCCCACCAAAGATTCAGGTCTCAATATGCTAGCGGGTGCAGTTTTTGACTCCTAAAGAGAAGGTCGCTTTCTTCTCTGTCGTCGCCGCTATAGGGCTAGTGGGCACAAAGATCGTTGTGGCCGTTTGGACCAATAGCCTGGGTATCCTGTCTGAAGCTCTGCACTCCAGCATAGACCTCATAGCCGCCTTCGTTACATTGGCGGCCGTACGCATGGCCGAGCGGCCTGCGGATTCAGACCATCATTATGGCCACGAGAAAGTAGAATCGCTGTCCAGTTTGTTCGAGACCGCACTTCTGTTCGTGACCTGCGGTTGGATCGTCTACGAAGCAGTCCACCGATTGATATCGCCGGTAGAGGTGGACGTGACGTACATCGCCATCGTTGTTATGGTTTTCTCCATCATCGTGGACTTCACAAGATCAAGGGCACTTCACAAGATGGCAGTGCGATACAAGTCGCAGGCACTTGAGGCTGACGCTATCCATTTCTCGACCGATCTGATCTCCTCGGTGGTTGTCATCCTTGGCATAGTGGTCACCATGGCCGCCACATCCGGAACGATACCGATCGAGTTCCGTGCGTTCGACTCGATTTCTGCGTTGGGCGTGGGAGTAATAACCGCGGTGATCGGCTACCGGCTCTGGAAACGGTCCATCCATACACTGATGGACGGCGCTCCCGAAGGGATATCCGAGCTTGTTGCCGATGAGGCGATGAAGGTCAGGGAGATCAGAGGGGTGAATCAGGTCCGGGTGCGGGAGACGGGTCCAAAGGTCTACATCGACTGCACCGTCTTTATCGACAAGGTCATCCCTCTGGAACAGGCCCATCGGGTCACCGACGACTTCTCCAGAAGGATCCGGAAGAGGGTGGACAACGCAGTGATCATGGTGAACGCGGAGCCGTATTGCGTCGAGCCCACCGATCTGGTCGACAAGATCCGGGCAGAGGCGGCTGACTTCAAGGAGATCAAGACGGTTCACAACATAAACGTGTCCGAGTTCGACAACGATACCGGGGAGGAATTGGAGGTGGATTTCCATCTGGAGCTGGACGGGGATCTCTCCCTGGACAAGGCCCACGCCATCGCGACCCGGCTTGAGAACCGCATCAAGACCCTTGATCAACGCATAACCAACGTCACCACCCACATCGAGCCTGCTGATTGCCATTCGTGCGGCCTCAAGAGCATCCGTGTGGGGGAGGAAGGGATGGCGCGTTCGATCAAACAGCTGGTGGGAACATTCCCAGAGATCGAGGACGTGACCAGGATATCGGTGCAGAAGACAGAGGGAAAGATCCGTGTCGGCATGTGCTGTTCCTTCGGGAGCACGCACAGTGTCAAGCAGGCCCACGACGTCGCCGAGAAGCTCGAAGGGGTCATCAGGGCCAAGCATCCGGAGGTCGATGTGGTTTCCATCCACATGGAACCCAGCAACCGCGCGGTGATATGATCGATCCGAATGGAAACCCGATCTGATCGTATCCATCATGCGGCTCCATTTACTCAACGTGCAAGGTTCAATACGTTTCTTGTAGGGACGATCGATCGGATCGTTCAGCCGTGACTGTCATGGTGCCGATCTCGCTTTGTAGAAACGAGAATAGCGAAAATGCCATTGTCATTCGATCATTCTGCCCACCATTGTGCTGAGGTGCCCTATCTCCCCAGGAAGTACGCTCTTTTGGCAATAGATCCAGCCATCTCCTTGGCTGGTCAGCTCGAAGCCTAGGTTTCGTGCCTCAAGGGCTATGTCCAGACCGCGATAGCACTTCTGGAGGTCTATCGGATGGCCGTCTTTCAGTACGCAGACCAACAGCTCAAGGACCAACATCGTTGCCTCATCCGAACAGCACGCGCAAACTCCCAGACGGCCGTTCTCTCCGCTTCGCAGGTTAAGGTAGGTTTCGCCGTCCTCTGAGATTCTGGCCTTGGCCATGATCGATTCCAGGTCCATATCGGCCCATTCCATGGTGGATCAATCCTCTCTCGGGGTCATGTCTCTCATTGTACGTTTCAGGATGGCGATCAGCAATGCAGAGCCACCCCTCTTGCCCAGCCCGATCTTTGCAGGGAAGTAGTAATCCGTTTTGTCCCTGTAATACTCATAATCGGCTGGCAGGTGTTCGCGTGTTGATTCGGATACCGATTTGAAGAACCGGAAGCCCATGTATGAACCAAGCGAGACCCTGGGTTCCTTCCGCTGTAGTTCATCATAGAAGCGGTCTGCTGCCTTCTCTATCCTTTGCTGGTTCTTCCGGATTGCCCGGTCGTTCATTGGCCAGGGAAGCTTCATGGCCTGCAGCTCGGAGACGATCTCCAGTCCTCCGATCGCCATGCTCAGCGACTTCGTGGTCCTTTTAAGGCCAGAACCTCCGTTGGCTACCAGCATGACCTTCTTTTCGAAGTATTTGGGGCGATGGTGTGTGTAAGCGAACCGGTCAATGAAGTTCTTCATCAACCAGGAAACATCCTGGACGTACCCGGGCGAGACCAGTATGATGCCATCTGCATCTTCCATGCGCCTTTCGATGGCCAACCGGTCCTCTCTCATCGGGCACCGGTCCTCTCCCTTGGAAATGCATTGGAAGCATCCCCGGCACAGCCCCAGGTTCACATCCTTCAGCATCAGGTAGTCGAACTCCACCCTACCGCGAGCGTTCATATGTCCTTCGATGGCCTTGGTCACCTCGAACCCGTTTCCATTGCCCTTCGGGCTGCCCATTATTGCCAGTACCTTCATGTACATCCTCACTCCACGAACGTTGTCTTGACGGCCGAGCTCGGCATGACCTCCGAGACGAACAGAGCGATCAATGCCAGATCGATCCCTATGGCGGCCATCCAATAGATGTTGAAGAATCCAAATAGCAGGCACAGGGAAAAGAGTGACGATGACACGATCATTCTGTTCCTCATTACTGCCCACCTCCGGGTCAGAACGCTGATTCCCGAAAGCATGAAACCAACCGCCGCCAGTCCCACCACGGTGATCCCGATGCCGATGACGATGTCGGCCCCGAGACCGAGCGTCGTGAACACTGATGTCGACGGGTTCAGCATCCACAGGCCCGGAGATCCATCCGTGTTCGGGGCCAAAGCAACTGCCAGGTGAACCAGTCCGTGCACCATCATGAACAGTCCCATTATCCGCCCATTTTTGATCGAACCGCCAGAATTCCTTATGAACTTCATGTTTCTCACTGTAGCGAAGATGGTGGCGGGCATGATATTCCCGCGTTCACAGGGCCGATGACGTTCCTCACATGAGGAGGAGAGTTTTCTTCATTCCATCAACAAGGACGTTGAAAGACCTTTCATGTCATATTGTCTGGACGCTTCCCTCCGTCCAGGAGATGGTCGCGCCAGGTCTCATAGTATCGTCCTGCATAGATTATCTGCGGGACAGCGGAGCGCACACGGTCGCTCTTCTCTATCTCCATCAACAGCAGTTCCAGGTCATGCAGGGTGTTGGTCCAGGCTAACATGACGATCGTGTCAGGGAGATTGCTGAAGGTGCGGTAATATCCGACCGCGGGAGCGAAACGCCGCACGAAGCCATTGCCCAAGGTCATCTTGTCCGATCCATTGGTGAGCGTCACATCGATGATGGTTATGATGTTCCCGGAAAGGCCAGGATGGAGGCCAAGCGAGAATTCTATGGAGCCATCATCGATCATCCTGTCCAATCGCCGCTTCACCGTCGCCGCTGTTACGTTCAGCTCGGAGGCGACATCCGCCACCGGTTTACGGGCATCCCTCCTCATGGAGGAGACGATTCTCTTGTCCAGCGGTGAGAGTTCCTGTCGGGCCTCCGGTCTCGAGATCTCCCCTGCCTTTCCTGCCAGGCCATGCGAGACGATCGCCACTCTGGGCTCGGGCATAGCGGCGGACCTCCTGACAAACGAGACGAAGGATTCCAATTCCGAGATGTCGTGGAGGAGCGCCGTCACGAAAAGCACTTTACCACTGCCGAACAGGACCTGGGATACCCGGCCGTCGGCGTGCAGTTCCGCGATCATGTCCGCCCTCGAGGTGAAGTGGGACTCGCCCTGGACCATGACCTCCACCGCCTTCAGGTATCCGAGGGAGATGTTCGTCCCGAATCCGAGAATGATCCTTTCCTCCATCAATATCTGGATCCGGCGGTGGACGGCCTGCACCGATACGTTCAGGCGATCGGCGAGCTCCCGGTAGGGAAGCCTGGGCTCGAAAAGAAGCATCCTGATCAAATGAAGGTCGGTTCCGTCCACTTCCCATTGTAACCGACCGAACGCATATGAAGGTTACTTTATCGGAGACCACAAAATGGAGGCCTGCCATGCCAGTTCCATTGATCAGTTCAGCCAATGAGTGACCTTGGATATCTCAACCACGACCGGTCCCCCTGAGATATCATAGTGAAGGGTCCAGATGCCGAAACCGGTCTGTCCGGTGCCCTCGGTCCTGTTCGCGGGAACTCTTTCGCCCATGGCATGGTCCGTGGCGTCTTGGGCCACTCCAGAACTCCCTTTTGTCACCAGTGAACTTGCCGATGAGAGAGCATAGGTGCATGACCAATCTGTGTTCGTAAATAGTGGATAGAACATGCACTCAACGATCTCCCAGCTCTCATCCACGTTGAATGGGATGGAAGTGTTGTCATCGATCACGATGACCTTCTTTATGACCTCATAGGTCCCATGTCCCTGGTATTCCATAGGTGTCCTTTCGTAGATTTCTCTTGTGATGTTGGTCGATGTGCCGCCCTGGATCATTTGGGGGAGGATGGCACCAAGGACCATCCCTACAATGAATACGCCCACTACTATCGCCGATGCCACCTTTTTCGACCGCTCCAAATCTCCCCCTCCTGAAATCCTAGATAATTAAATATTATACCGTATTTAAATATGATGCATGTTTTCTATTTGACGAAGAACCCGCAAACTTATTTCGGCTTGACTTACATCAATGGATTGAGCCCATGGTCAAACTTCGCTATCTCGGTCATTCCGCATTCACCATCTCTGACGTCCGCAACACGGTGATCATCGATCCGTTCCTCACCGGTAACAGTGAAGCATCGTTCCGGGCCCGGGACATCGAGGCCGACCTTATCCTGGTGACGCATGCGCACAACGACCATCTGGGTGACGCCATAGAGATCTCCAAACGTTCAGGCTCACCGATCCTATGTTCCTTTGAGCTGGGGATGTACTGTGAATCCCAGGGGGCCAAGGTGATTAACGCCCATATCGGGGGGAAGTTCAAATTCGATTTCGGCTCGGTCAAACTGTTTCCCGCTCTGCATTCGTCCTCCCTCGATGACATCCATCCCCTTGGAACAGCGGTTTCCTTCATGATCAACATGGAGGGCAAGAACATGTACCATGCCGGCGACACTGCCTTGTTCGGGGACATGGCCTTGATAGCGGAGCAATACAAGATCGACGTGGCCATGCTGCCTATCGGAGGCATCTATACCATGGATTCGGAGGATGCCGTAAGAGCGGAGAGGCTGCTGCGGGCAAAGAAGGTCGTCCCTATGCACTACGGCAAATGGTCCGAGGCGGACCCCTACGAGTTCCGCGACCGTATCGGGGAACAGGGCATCGGGACTGCGGTGGTCATGAGGCCCGGGGATGCGATAATCGTCTGATCAACGGCCTTTCAACCATTTGATTCTGGAGTAAAACGTTTATCCTCACTCACGATGTATGTGCTGGGTTGAACGAATGGGTACGCGCATTGCCATTATCGGAGGCTTCCTGGGTGCGGGCAAGACCACCTTGATCAATAAGATCGCCAAGGGTCTGAGCGAGGATGGCAAGACCATCGGTCTGATCATGAACGATCAGGGAGAGGCGTTGGTCGACACGCAGTACTCCAAGGCGAACGGTTTTGAGACATCGGAGGTTCTGCGCGGCTGCTTCTGCTGCCGATTCAACGATCTCATGGCCTCGGCCAGGAACATCGTCTCCCGGACCCGTCCCGACTTCATAATCGCCGAGCCAGTGGGCTCTTGCACGGACCTCCTCGCCACGGTCGTGGCCCCGCTGAAGCTGATGTATCCCAACGAGTTCGAGGTGGCGCCATTGATCATAGTGGTGGACGCACCCCGCCTCGCCGAAGAAGGGCTGGACCCGGGCACGCTCAGCGGCTATCTGAGGAAGCACCAGATCGAGGAGGCGGAGCACATCGTCATCTCCAAGATCGACATGGTCTCCAGGGAGGTGATGCTCAAGCTGGTCGACGCGGCGAAGAACTACAACCCGCAGGCGGACGTGATACCCTACTCCTCCGTCACCGGCCATGGTCTGGAAAGGATCATGGGCGTCATACGTTCTGGAAAGCGCAGCGACCGTCAGCCCATCGATATCGATTATGATACGTATGCCATGGCCGAGGCGGAGCTGGGCTGGTACAACGGCACCTTCAGCTTCCATGCCCTGGATAGGGTGGACACCTATGATCTGGCCACTAAGATCATCCGCGCCATCTCATTGAACTATGAACCAGAGGACATCGCCCATGCAAAATTGATGGTGACCTCGGACACGAACTCCCTGAAGATGTCCGTTGTCTTCGATAACATATCGATCGACGGTATCAAAGGTTCCAGATACGCTGAGGGCAGGGTCAAGGTCACGATAAACGCCCGGGTGGTGTCGTCTCCCGACGATCTTCAGTCCAATATCCGGAGCGCAGTATTCCAGGCGATGGATTCGATAGGCAAGCGTTCGGAAGGTTTCGCGGATGAATGTTTCGCGCCCTCTAGGCCAAATCCAACCCATCGGATCGTCGATTAGAGGAAACCGGTATAATAGCGCCTTTCAACGGTTTCCCTATTGGACTACAGACTCAATAATTAAATAGCCCGCGGTTTGATATGAACCTAGTGTCATCGAATTACAGGATCGAGATAGCCTACATTGACCCCGAGACTTACTCGTCCATTGTAAATCATGACATGAGAAAGCGCATCCTGCGAACCCTTTACACTTCTACGAGGGACGCCCCCATATCCAAACAGGACCTGGCGGACAAGTTGGGGGTCGGCTACCACCAATTGGTCTACCAGCTGAACAACCACCTCAAGGATTTCTGGGCGGTGCGCGAGGAACGAAAGGTCAGGGGGACGAGGATGGAGCTTATCGAGCCGGCGAAACCATCCACCGTGTACATAACCTTCGGGAAGGATAACGGTATCTTCCTGGTGGACCCGATGGCCAACCTATTCGGACCGTTGTCCCGAAGCGGCACCAGGTGCGATACGTGCTCCTTCGCGGAAACGGCAAAGTGCATGACCGCGGTAAGTTCGAGCTGTTCCTGTGCTGTGGTTCCCAACGAGGCTGAGAAGAGCATACTGATCTCAAACGGCCGGAAGATACCATTCAAGCCGATGGACCATGCCATACTGTGTGCCATCAAGGGAATACCGCAGGGAGACAAGTGCGTCCTTGAGATACCCGGCGAGGGTTGCGCTTTCCTTCGGCAGCCGATGATGATCAAGAACTGATCGATGGGCGATGACCTCTCGATGGTTAGTGTCCGAACCCCGATTCTCGCATTGGTCCGCTTTTTACCTCTCAATTACCCCCTACGGCCCGTCGGAGTGGCGTAAACACCCGTTAGTTATATATTCCCGGGACAACTAAGAAAGAACGCAAAGTTGGGACGGGGCAGGAATTGGTAACAGTCGATCAGATGAACAGAAAGATCATCGGTCTTCTTCTGGCTGATGGTAGGATGACATACAACGACGTTTCTGTTAAGCTGAGACGTTCCTCATCGACGGTAAGGGACCGGATCCGCCGCCTGGAGGACGACAAGGTCATCCTGGGCTACTACGCCATCGTCAACGCGGAGCGCATGGGGATGAACGCCGACGCCATCGTCCTGGCCAACCTGAACCATGAAACGAGCGCGGCCGACCTCAAGAAGCTGGCCAAGATCGAAGGGGTAAGGGAGGTCCTTCAGATATCCGGTCAGAAGAGGATACTTGTCCGTGTTTCTGCCTCCGACAATCACTCGCTCGAGGACATCGTCACCCGGGAGCTGATCCCGATGGGATTGAAGGACATCGAGCTGAAGGTCGTGCTGGATTCCGTATCCCGACCGCCCGGTCTCTGACGTTCAGATGTTCGTCTTGTCATAATAACCGCTGAACGGCCGCGAAGAGGACGGGTGGATCTTCACGAAATTGGAATAGTCTCTGCCGACCGGCTCGCCGAAGTATCCTTCGAATTCCTCGATCAGTGAGGTAAGCTCGGCCGAATCCTCCTCCGTCACCGGGGAAATGATGGCACCCGGTCCCAGCTGGCGGCTGGTGACCTTGCCCCTCACATATATCCGGCCTCCATGCATGCCGGCGCCGATATTATGGCCCACGGGTGAATCCACATGACTGCGGAGGCCCAGCACCAGTATCGTCCCACCTGCCATGTACTCGCCCAGATAGTCCTTGACCGTCCCCCCGATGACCAACGAAGGCCTGGTCTTTCCGAATTCCTTCATGTGTATCCCGACACGGTATCCTGAGGAACCCTTGATCATGATCGTTCCGCCCCGGGCGGACAGGCCAGTGACGTCCCAGGCATTCCCATGAATGATTATCTTGCCGGAGTTCATGGTGTTGCCGGTCATGTCCTGGGCATTGCCCAGCACTTCGATCGTCGGTCCGTTGAGGAATGCCCCCAGGCTGTTGCCCGGGGTCCCGTGGACCACTATGCGAAGGTCGGTACCGCTGGCCGTGGCGCCGATGTACCGCTGCCCCATGACCTCCTCGATGATGATGGTCCTAATGTCCGAGGCGATCGCCTTTCGGATGGCGCAGTTAAGCGTTTTGTAGTGCAATGGCCCCTTCCCCGTGTCCCTGCCGTCGGCACGGATGGTGGCGACGCCTTCTTTGGTGAAGGTGCAGTCCTTGCCGCAGTCGCACTCGTCCGCATGGTATTCGTAATCGATATTGGACATCAGCCCCACCCCTCTCCCACTGTCTTGAGCCCCATCACTTCCGCTATCTTCGGGTTCGGGCCCATGTATCTGAGGCGGTCACGGTTTCCCACCAACGATTCGACCGAGTCGATGCCCATGCCGCCGATGACCTCACGCAGCTCCTCGTTCCATGCCCTGAACAGCCGTACCACACGGGCCGCGGCCTGCTCTGGGTCCAACCGGGCCATCAGATCCTCCCTTTGGGTCGCGATTCCCCAGGGGCACAGTCCGCGATGGCACTGTTGGCATACCCGGCAGCCCATGGCGATCATGGCTGCGGTCGAGACCATGGCGATGTCCGCACCGAGGGCTATGGCCTTGATCATGTCGGCGCTGCATCTTATGCCACCGCCGGCAGCGATGGTGACCCGGTTGCGCAGCCCTTCATCGGTCAACCTCTTGTCCACCACGGCGATGGCCACCTCGATCGGGAGACCTGCATTGTCCCTTATGACCCTGGGGGCTGAGCCGGTCCCTCCTTTGAAACCGTCGATGGTGATGAAATCCGCCCCGGCTCGGACGATGCCCGAAGCGATCGCTCCGACGTTATGGACGGCGGCGATCTTCACCCCGACCGGACGTCCGTACTCGGTGGCCTCCTTGAGCACGGAGATCAGCTGCTGAAGGTCCTCGATCGAATAGATATCGTGGTGGGGATAGGGCGACAGCGCGTCCGTCCCAAGCGGTATCATCCGGGTCTCGGAGATGAGCTTGGTGACCTTCTCGCCCGGCAGATGTCCGCCCAGGCCGGGCTTGGCTCCCTGACCCACCTTGATCTCCACGGCCGCGGTGTTCTTCAGGTAGCTGGCGTTCACGCCGAAACGCCCTGATGCGACCTCCGAGCAGATGTGGTCCGCATAGACGTAGAAGTCCTCGTGCAGTCCGCCTTCCCCAGAACCGGCGATGATGTTGAGCTCCTTGGCGGCCATGAACAATGCCTTCTGGGTGTTGTAGGACACGGAACCAAGTGAGACGTGCCCTAACATGATCGGCATGTCCATTTCGATTATCGGACCCTCGCCGCCGCACAGCTTCATGTGCTCCCCTTCGCATACCTCGATCCTGCCCGGGCGCCCGCCCAGATAGGTCCTGGTCTCTACCGGTTCACGCAACGGGTCGATCGACGGGTTGGTGACCTGTGCGGCATCCAACAGGATATCCTCGAAAATGACGTCGTACGGTTCGTCGGTGCCGCAGGAGGAGAGAAGCACACCGCCGCTGTTCGCCTGTGCATAGATCCCGCGCCTCATCCTCTCGGTCCAGTTCCCATGAGGCGGGAATTGCGACGGCAGCGGCCTGATCTCGATGGCGCTGGTCGGGCAGACCGCGATGCACCTGCCGCAGGCCACGCAACCTCCCTTCGGTACCACCTTGTTGTCCCGCACGTCGATCGCCTGGAACGAGCATTCGTTCACACAGCGCTTGCACTGGACGCAGGTGTTGTAGTTGATCGTCGGCATGAACTTCTCTGGCAGTCTGGTCTCCATGCGCTTAGGCCGGTCGGTCTTTTCGCTCATTGCTTAGCCCCCTGGAACGGATGCTCGATCCCCGCCCTGATGATGCCCTTGCCCACCTGGGCGATGAAAGGGCTGCCGGCATTGCAAGTCCAGGTGATCGCATCCGGCTGAACTGTCCGGACCGCGCACTCCTCCGAGGCGCAGAACGCCAACCGGTCGTCCGGTGACTTGCCCACCAACATCGGTCTAAGCTTCTTGCGGTCGGCCAGCGCGATCAGGGTGATCTCTGGCTGGGAACGGCCGACCAGGATCGAGAACGGACCGTTTAGGAACGCCTCCCGATAGGCTATGCGGAGCCAGGTGGCCAGCTTCCGGCTGTCAGGATCCAGTGTGGCTATCTCTTCATGGGTCCATGGGGCCATGGCGAAGGCCGCAGCCTGGATGGGCAGTTTGTGCTTGCGCACCAGCAGGTCCCAGATGTAAGACACGACCTCGGTGTCGGTCTGAACCGTGCACTTGTAGCCGTTCATCTCGACCAGCTTCTTGTTCACCCCGTAGGAGGTGATCTCCCCATTGTGGCATACTCCCCAATCGAGAACGCTCATGGGATGGGCACCCGCCCACCACGCCGGAGAGTTGGTTGGGAATCTGGAATGGGATATCCAAAGATTGCCGCTGTAGCGGGATATGTCGTAGAAGTCGGCGATCTCATAGGAGTAACCGTTACCCTTGAAGACCGCCATGTTCTTGCCCGAGGATACGATCTGGGCCCCGTTCATGGTGGAATTGACATGCATGACCACCTGGATGATGAAGTCGTCCTGGGCCAGTTGCGTATTGCCAAACCAATCCTTGCCTGGTTTGGGTGTGACGAAGTATCTCCAGATCTTGGGAAAGGGAGGGGTCATGGTCTGGACCGGACGGGAGTAGACCTTCTCTGCATGGTGGATCTCGAGATAATCCTTGAAGAACTCCTCCACCCGCTTCTTGATCTCCTCGTCATCGAAGAACACCTGAAAACAATACTCGTCAAGGTGCTGCGGGAACAGACCGTAACATGCATAGCCTGCGCCCAGTCCATTCTCCCTTTCGCCCATGGTCCTGAGCATCGACCCGATACGGTTACCGGAGATCGTGCTGCCGTCCAGTGCCATCACTCCGGCGATGCCGCATCCCCCCATGAGGTAGGTGGACCCGGCGGGCCTGGCGGCTCCGTAAGCATATTCTGGTTTGGGGAGCGGGTTGCTTGCCCGTGACACACATCTGTGGTGACGTTCATCACCGAAATTTTCCATATTACTTGCTCCTGTTGACGACGAAATCTTTCCCATGGGATGGTCCGATGAAGAACGGTCCTCGCATCAAAGTCTCTGTAGTTGTCTCCATATGAGTTATTATACTTTCCAGAGAAACCCGCTGCAATGGCGAACGAAACCCTCCCAAGTCCTGGGCTGCCTTCTGTGGGTGGGGGCACCTATCGTCCATATTTGAGCGGGGGACCATCGCCCGCTGCTAGTTCCCGGAGATATATATGCATCATTGTTTTATTGATTCATATGGGAATACAGCTCCAATTCGACTGTACAATTGTCTAGTTTATGGTGCAGTTGTCCGAATCTCATAGTCATTTAAGCGAAATATTTTCATATTATCTAGCTATTTGTCTAGTCACTGTAATTCAGAATCACAAATCCAACATTGATTCCCCCGAGGATTTGTTCATATGATTCTGGCAAAGCTTAAGTTCGGCGTGAACAATTAAGCTCCGCAGTAGGTCACAAGTAAAGGTAGATTCCCATGTCTTCGGCCCGGATCGCATTGGTACCCCAGCTCCCAGATCTTGACAAGATACGTCAGATGAGGAAGAGATTGAACCTCTCGCAGCGTGAATTGGCGAATTTGGCAGGAGTAAGTCAATCGCTGATCGCAAAGATCGAGCGCGGTAGCATCGATCCATCCTATAGCAACGTGCGCAAGATCCTCGTGGCCTTCGAGGAAGTGCTCAGAAGGCGCAAGGTCGAGGGCATGAAGACCGGGAACCAGCTCACCGTGGGCGATCTGGCCACCCGCGGGGTCATCCATGTGACCCCAGACCAGACGATCGGCGAAGGGACCGAGAGGATGATGAAGGGGCGGTTCACACAACTGCCAGTGATCGTCGGTGAGCGGGTCGTCGGTGGCATAACCGATGACAGGATCCGTGACTATACCATAGAGGAAACTAAATCTGGCCGGAAGACCTATGATGAGGTCATGAGGACCAAGATCGAGGAGATCATGGATGAGCCATTTCCCATACTCTCCGAGGACACGCCCATAGACCTTGCCTCGTTCCATCTGCAACGCGAGGAAGCTATCCTCATCTCTCGAAAGGGTCAGATCGTAGGTATCCTCACCAGCGCGGATTTCCTCAACCTTGGCCTTAACCAGTAAAGCTAGCGGTCAATATGCTCAAACATATAGTCATGTGGAGGCTGAAGGAATCGGCCGGAGGCCGGACGAAGGAACAGAATGCCATTCAGGCAAAGGAAATGCTCGACCTTCTCCCTTTCAGGATCAAGGAGATAAAGAAGCTAGAGGTAGGGATCAATGTACTGAACACTCCGACCTCCTATGACCTGGTCCTCATCGTGGACTTCGCGAACATCCTGGACCTCCAGACATATCAGGCGCATCCCGAACATGTCAAGGTGGCCGATTACGTCCTCAAGATAAGAGAGACCCGGGCCGTCGTCGACTACGAGTATTAATCATCGATCCACATCTCGGTGTGCAATGAAGAAGAAAGATCTGGAGATCCTCTTACAATCCATCCCGCCATTTGACAGGCCGAAGGCTTCGCTGGAGCAGTACTCGACACCATCAGTGATCGCGGCGGACTTCCTTTTCACGGCCTATGCCGATGGGGATATTGCAGACAAGGCCGTGGCTGACCTGGGATGCGGGACCGGGATACTGGCCATTGGAGCTGGTAAATTGGGCGCGAAGCGCGTGATCGGGGTGGACCTGGACGAGAACGCCATCACGCAGGCCAAGGCCAACGCCAAGTTCATCGGGGTGGATGTCGACTTCCTCAACCTCAATGTGATAGATTTCGACGAGAAGGTGGACACAGTGGTCATGAACCCACCTTTCGGGTCTCAAAAAAGGAACGCGGACCGGCCCTTCCTCGACACGGCGATGACCGTCGCAGACACGGTCTATTCCATCCACATGACCGACACCGTCGACTTCCTGGCCAAGTATATTTCTGACCGTGGTTTTTACGTGGACTACCAGAAAAGGTATAAATTCGAGATTCCTCATATGTTTTCGTTCCATACGAAGGCTAAGAAGTGTTTCGACGTTTCGCTTCTCTGCTTGCGCAGAATTGGGTGATGAAAATGAACGATAAGAGAAAGGTCTTGCCCGGCGACGAAGTGGCCGAGGCTGAGGAGTACTTGCCGGCTGAGGGCACCTACGAGGAGAACGGCAAGGTATTTTCTGCTCTCAAAGGCACCCTAGAGCTTGACGACAAGGAGAAGGTCGCCAAGGTGGTCGCCGAGAACCCGATGGTCACACTAAATATCGGCGATGAGGTGTTCGCCGAGATCACCGACGTACGTGCCTCGATGGCCATAGCCGAGGTGGTCGTGGTCAACGGCAAGAGCCGCAACATCACCGGAGACACCAATGGCACCATCCACGTATCCAAGCTGTCTCAGGAATATGTGCAGGACGTAGGCCGTGAGGTCAGGCCCAGCGATATCATCAGGGCCAAGGTGACCCAGGTCAAGCCATCTGTCCAACTGACCACCGCCGGTCCGCACTATGGCGTCGTGAAGGCCCTTTGCCGCAAGTGCCGGCAGCCGCTGCTGAAGGTCGACAAAGGCCTCTATTGCAACTCTTGCGAGAGAGGCGACATGAGGAAGTTGGCCGATGACTACGGCGATGTGGAGAGCATCTGAAACGGGACCTTGGTCCCGTTTTCCTTATTTCCCGATCATCTTTCTCATGAATCACAGCTCTCTGCTAGAAAAGCATATATCTAACGGACCGGGTTCAACAACGGAGTGAGGTCGCATGGCAAAGAGCAACGAGGACCTGGCCAGAGAGATCAAGGAGCTCAAGGAAGAGGTCCAACAGATGAAGGAGATCATGACGCTCCTTCTGAACATGGTCGTCGAACAAGAGGATGACGAAGGCGACGAGGATTTCGTCACCTACCCCGGAATGGCGACCACGAGCGATTTCAAGACCAACAATTGATCGGCGTCCGTCTTTTCCCGGCAATGTTATTATGGGGGATAACTTCCCTAGTCCCGATATGAAGGCAGTGGCGCTCATTTCCGGCGGTATCGATTCACCCGTGGCCGCCTACATGATGGCAATGAGGGGGGTAGACCTGACACTCCTCCACATGGACAACCGTCCCTATGGGGCACCGGGCAGCGTACGCAAGACATCCCGGATGATCGCACCGCTGGAAAAGGCCACCGGCAAGAGCTTCGATTTCTATTATGCGCCGCATGGAAGGAACAACCAGATCAACGCCGAGAAGTGCCGGGCGACCTTCCAGTGCGTCCTTTGCAAGCGTCAGATGCTGCGGACGGCGAAAGGGTTCGCGGAAAGGATAGGCGCCGACGCCATCGTGACCGGGGAATCGCTCGGCCAGGTCGCCTCCCAGACGCTCCAGAACCTGAGGGCGGAAACCTATGGCATCGACTTCCCGATCCTGCGCCCGCTCATCGGTCTGGACAAGATCGAGATCGAGTTCATCGGGAAGCAGATCGGGACCTATGAGATATCCATCTCACACGGAAAGGCACCGGCGTGCACCATCGTTCCGGACAGACCTGTCACCATGGCCCGGCCGGAGCGTATACTGGAAGAAGAGGCCAAGATCGACGTCCCAGAGCAGCTCAAGTACGCTCTGGACAACATCAGATCGCTCAAAGACCTGGATAAAGAGAACAGTTGAGCCCGACATCGGCATCGTACATCATGTCCATGGTGACCCGTTCGATGTATCGCGCCTGGACACGGGAAACGAAAAGCGTGTTCTTCCCTATCTTGACCTTGATATCGTTCTCCTTTGCGGGTTTGACCTCCAGAGGGAGGATGACCGGTCCAGAGCAGGTCGTGCTCACTCGGAAATCCCTGCCCGCCTTCAAGATGTAGTCCTTGACCGCTTGGTCCACTTCTATCTCGATCATGTCTGACGCCAAAAATGGATAATCGATATTTAAGACTGATTAGGAAAAGTATTACGGAGGCAGTGACATTGACCGGACGTGATCGTCGTTCTGGACACATCCGCGCTGTTCTCGATGGAGTCCATCCCAGGGGAGTACAAGGCATACACCACCTCGGGTGTCGTCGACGAGCTGAAGAAGTACAATGACACCCGTTGGATGTTCTGGGAGCACCAGGTAACGGTGATGGACCCCTCGCCCCAGTCCAGGAAGGCGATCGTTCAGGCATCGCAGGCCACCGGCGATTCCAAGCGGCTCTCTCCGGTGGACATAGAACTACTGGCTCTGGCAAGGGACCTGGGGGCCACCATACTCACCGACGATTATTCGATCCAGAACACCGCCAAGTTCCTCGGCCTGAGTTACAAGGCCGTCGGGATGAAGGCTATCAAGCAACTGGTCAAATGGAACTATAAATGCCTGGGATGCGGCAAGGTCTTCGACAAGGAGATGCCTGACTGCCCCATCTGCGGCTCGAAGTTGAGAACGACCAGGGCTGGTCGCTGATATCCATATCGGTTCGATATGTTCATTGATCCTAGCCCATCCGATGTTGGGAAAGATAAAGGAAAAAATAAAGGGCGGAGCGGGCCGCTCCAGACCTATTTGTTACCAAGTTCGGCCGATTTCACTGCACCGGCCTCGATCGCATCTATGAACGCGGCCCTGATGCTGTACTGCTCAAGCACGCGTATCCCTTCGATGGTCGTTCCGGCCGGTGATGCGACCATATCCTTCAGCTCGCCCGGGTGCTTCCTGGTCTCAAGCACGGTCTTGGCCGATCCGAGGACAGTCTGTGCCGCAAGGGCCAGGGCCACGTCGCGCGGCAACCCTGCCAGTACTCCTCCGTCCGCCATTGCCTCTATTACCATATAGACATAGGCCGGTCCGGAACCGCTCAGTCCGGTCACGGCGTCCAGGTACTTCTCGTCCATCGGGAACGCGATGCCGACCGAGTTCAGGATCTTCTGCACGGTCTCCTTGTCCTCTACCTTGGCGCTCTTGCCCAGCGCGAAGGCAGATGCCGACGCGCCGACCTGACAGGGCTGGTTCGGCATGACCCTTACCACCCTTACGCCCCAGTTGATATGTTTCTCGATGAAATCGACCTTGATGCCGGCAGCGATCGAGACCAGGAGGTGCTCGCTCGTCAGGATCGGCTTGAGCTCATCGAGGACCGAACCCATCTGCTGCGGCTTGACCGCCAGGATGATCACGTCCGACGATCTCGCCACGTCCAGATTGTCCACGGTGGTGCGGACCTTCAGCGTCTTCGTAATGTAATCCCTGCGAGCCGGAACGATCTCGCTCGCCACTATGTCCTCCGCGGTCGTGACGCCCGCCGCTATGATACCCTTCATGAGGGCCTCGGCCATCATGCCAGCCCCGACGAATCCAATCTTCATATGAGTCAACACTCCATTGACGTTTCCGTCAGTGGGTTGGCGTTATGAACTCGATGATATAAAAAAGAGTATCGTGGCCTATCTGGCCATTGACCTATGGTTCTTCCTGAGATCGTTTGGCCTCCAGATATTGCAGTATCGCCTTCATGAAAGCGGGGAGGTCCTCCGGGCTCCTTGAGGTGATGATATTCCCGTCCACCACCACCTCCTCGTCGAACCAGCGCGCCCCTGCGTTCATCATGTCGTCCTTGATCGAATGGAACGATGTCGCCTTCTTACCTTTCAGTATGTTCGCTGAGATGAGCATGGAACCCGCATGGCAGATCGAGGCCACCAGTTTCTGTTTTGAATACATCTTCCTGACGAAATCGACCATCGGCGGGTGCCTTCTCATGTAATCGGGGGCAAAACCGCCGGGAATTATTACGGCCACATAGTCATCCGCGGTCGCCTTGTCCGCCGCTATCCCCGCCTTGGCCGGATATCCATGTTTGCTCAGATATGTCTCCTTGGTCCCGCTGCCAATGATGATCGGATTGTATCCAGCCTCCTTCAGCCTGATCAACGGATACCAAAGTTCCAGGTCCTCGTACATATCCTCGACCAAAACAGCGACCTTCTCTACCATCTCATCAACCTGAGAATAAAGTCATACCCCGAGTTCTTTAATCTTGCCGGTGGAACGTCGTACCGTCCCGGCTCAAGGGTTTCATGAACAATTAGCCGCGACGAACACCTCCGTTTTTGATTATCAACATTCGTCGTTCTTAGGCCAACCTTAAAATAACGATTCCTTGGCTCTGTTACAGCTCTCTGGTCAGCTGTTCCGGACTGAGTCATATAAGACTCTAAAAAGAGCGTTTCCAAGGCTAGCCAGCATATCTATCAAACGTTTAAATACGGGGAGAATATTCCCCTCTCAATGCTCGTAGACGATTATTATCCAATTGCTGTGTTCGTACTGGTGGCGATCATGTTCCCGGTACTGGCCTTTGTTACGGCTAAGTTCTTTAGACCGACGAAGTACAGCACTCTAAGGGATACTACCTACGAGTGCGGAATGGAGCCCATCGGGCAAGCACAAATCCAGTTCCATGTACAATTCTACATTTATGCCTTGGTCTTTGTTCTTTTTGATATCGTTACTGTTTTCTTGCTTGTTTGGGCTTTGACATATTCTGACGCTCTCTCCTCCATGGACCTGCTCGGTCAGGCAGGATTTTCTGCACTGGCGTTCATCGCCATCGGGTTGGTCGGAGTCTATTACGCATTGAAAAAGGAGGCCATACTTTGGATCTAAGCAATTCTCCCCAAATAATCACCATGACCGCCAAAGATTTCCAGAAGTGGTCCAGCAATTTCATGGTTGAAACCATGAAGGCCACCGGAGTCAAGCAGGCGGTCGACAAGATCACCGCTCCCATATGGTCTTGGGGGCAGAGGAACGCAATCTATCCGCTGGAGTTCGGTATAGCCTGTTGTTCGTTGGAATTCGCCGCGGCGTACGGTCCAAGATGGGATATGGAAAGGCTAGGGATGATCCCCCGTTCCTCTCCCAGACAGGCGGATGTTCTGCTCATCATGGGGTGGCTCTCCGCCAAACTGAGGCCGTCCCTGAGAAGGCTTTATGAGCAGATGCCGGAACCGAAATGGGTAATAGCCATGGGAGAATGCGCGATATCAGGAGGCCCATGGTATGATGGTTACAACGTCATTCAGGGACTGGACACGATCGTTCCGGTCGACATCTATATCCCTGGTTGCCCGCCGAGGCCAGAGGCCTTGATTGATGGGATGCTGAAGCTGAACAGGAAGATAACCGCCGAGCAGAAGGGAAGCTTCCTGGATTGAGGTGGGAAAATGACCGAGATGAGTCCCAAAGCCAAATCTTTCACTGAGGAGCAGGTCGTTAAGGCCTTGACCGACAAGTTCCAGGACAAGGTCAAGGATGCAAAGATCAAACCGCGCCGGATAGTGCTCGACGCTGATCGTTCAGTCCTTCTGGAGATGTGCAAGACCCTTAAGGAAAGCTACGAGTTCGAACAATGCTCCTGCGTTTCCGGCGTCGATATGAAGACCTTCTTCCAGGTCGTCTATCACATTTCTTCCTATGCCAATAAGATGGTGATCCAGATTACGGTTGATATACCAAGAGACACCCCCGAGGTGGACTCGATAACCCCTCTGTATGGTGGGGCGAACTGGCACGAGCGCGAAGCCTATGACATGTTCGGGATCATCTTCAAAGGTCACCCGAGGATGGAACGTATCCTGTTGCCGCAGGACTATCAGTTCTTCCCGCTGAGGAAGGACTACGAAGTGGGGAGGCGGATTTAATGACGGAAATGTGGGTCAATATGGGTCCGCAGCACCCCATGACGCATGGTCTGTGGAGCTTAAGGGTCAAGATCAACGGTGAGATCATCACCGATGCCGAGCCGATGATCGGTTATCTCCACCGCGGTTGGGAAAAGATGATGGAGAATCGCGATTACCATCAGATCGTACCGCTCGCGGACCGGCTGTGCTACGCGTCGTCACTCTCCTGGTCTCACTTGTACTGTAAGACGGTAGAGGACCTATTGGAGCTTGAGGTGCCTGAACGCGCCCAGTGGATCAGGACGCTGACGCTGGAGATACAGAGGATCGCCTCTCATCTGATGTGGCTCGCGGCCATAGGGACCGACCTTGGCTCCTACACCATGTTCCTCCTGCCAATGAGGGAGAGGGAGATGTTCTTGGACCTGATGACCGACCTGTCCGGTTCCAGGATGACCACGAACTACCCCAGGATCGGAGGGGTCCGGAACGACCTCCCGCCCAACTGGGAGAGGGACACACTGCGCGTCCTCAACCTGTTCGAGAAGAGGCTCAGGGAGTTCGAGGCCCTGTTCGATGAATGCAGCGCCTTCCTGATGAGAACGAAGGGCGTGGGCAAGCTGTCCGGTCCGGAGGCCATCAACCTAGGAATGACCGGCCCGTTCATGAGGGGCTGCAACGTTGATTTCGATCTACGGAGGGACGACCCCTACGAGAAGTACAGCGAGGTCGACTTCCGGGTGTGCACCCATCCTGACTGCGATTCATATGCTAGGTACAGGGTCCGCATCGATGAGATGTACGAATCCTGCAATATCATCCGGCAATGCTTCCAAAAGATGAAGCAGGGTCCGGTCCGGGTCAAGTCGCCAAAGGCGGTACCGGCCGGGCGGGCGTTCGCCCATGTCGAGGACCCCAGGGGAGAGGGTCTGATGTACTTGATAAGCGACGGATCGGACAAACCATACCGGTTGAAGGTCCGATCGCCCATATTCGTGATAGTATCCGGAATGCCAGCAGCACTGATCGGAGAGAAGGTGGCGGACATCCCCGCCATCATGGGCATGGCTGACATGTGCCTCGGTGAGACGGACAGGTGATCTAGATGGTCGAAACTACACTCTTCAGTCTCTTGCACGGGCTCGCGTTGTGGATAGGCGAGGTCGCTCAATGGTTGATCAAGGTCACTGGAATAAAGGAGATACAGTTCATCGGTGACTGGGCGGTAACTGGTGGTCCAGTCAATTTCCTGACGATCCTGTTGGTCTGTGCCATATTCATGGTAGCAGCCCTGCTGGTAGGTATAACCTGCATCTGGCAGGAAAGGAAGGTCCTGGGCAGGATCATGGACCGGCGTGGCACCCAGGTCGGAATGCTGGGGCTGTTCCAGAACTTCGCTGATGCCATCAAGACCTTGTTGAAGGAACTGATCATCCCGAGGGACGCGGACAAGAAGCTGTTCATGTGGTCCGTGACCGGGTTGATCGGATCGTCCGTTCTGCTCCTGGGCCTGGTGCCCTGGAGCACCCGTTTCTTCGTAGCCAATCCTGAGCTGACACTTCTGATCGGTCTTGCCGTTTTCTCCCTGGCCCCGTTCTTCATCATGATCGGCGGGTGGGCCTCCAACAACAAATACTCGATGATCGGCGCGATGAGAGGGGCAGCCCAACTGATCGCCTATGAGATCCCGATCCTGATGGTCGTCCTTTCGATCATCATCATGACCGGAAGCCTGAACTTCAACGTCATCGTCGCATTCCAACAAACGCACATGTGGCTGATGTTCCCGTTGTTCATCGGTTTCATCACATTCTTCGTATGCGGCATTGCAGAATCCGAAAGAGTCCCGTTCGACCTGCCCGAAGCAGAAGCGGAACTCGTCGAAGGCTGGCAGACCGAATATGGCAGCATCCAGTGGGGTCTGATAATGATGGCCGACTACCTTAGGGCGTACGTCGTAAGCGCGCTTATCACAGTGCTCTTCCTCGGGGGCTGGGACGGTCCCACGTTCCTATGGCCTGAGGTCTGGTACCTGATCAAGGTGTTCTTCGTCTTCTTCATCATGATATGGGTGAGGTCCGCAACAGTACGTATCAGGACGGACCAGCTCCTCAAGATCGGATGGAAGAGGCTTCTTCCGCTGTCCGTGGTCAACCTGGGAATCGCTGTCGTCATGAAGGCTATGGGGTGGTTCTGAAATGGTCGAAAGCAGCAACAATCCGAGAGACAAGAAGCTGAGGGCCACCGGTTACATGCTGAAACCGCTTTGGGTCACGCTAAGGACCATGGTCCGGGTATCTCTTCCCGGTCACAGGCCGCGCACAATCATGTATCCCTGGGAGAAGAGCATAATCCCAGATTGTTTCCGCGGTCGGCCCGGTATCATCCTGGACAAGTGCATCGCCTGCCAAAAGTGCGTCAAGGTCTGTCCCACCACATGCATAAAGATGGTGCAGATCGAGCACGAGACCCTGGGCAAGGTCAAGCGCCCCGAGGTCAACGTCGGCAGGTGCATGATGTGCGGCAACTGCGCAGAGGTCTGCCCCACCAACGCGATGATCGTCACCCCGGAGTTCGAACTCGCTTCATACACTCGGGACGACCTGATCTATGACCCGATCAAGCTCCAGCACCCCTGGAAGGCTGGCTATGAGATCAACTACGAGGAGCAGCTGCCATCGAACATGAAGGGCCCCGCGGCCAAGAAAGGATCGATGGAGCTCAAGGACACGGTCTGCCTGGAAGCGAAGAAGTGCATCTCCTGCAGCCGCTGTGAGAAGACCTGCCCCACCGGGGCGGTGAAGATGACGGACACCGGAGAGGTCAACGAGAAGACCAAGAAACCGATCAAGAGGCCGGTCTTCGACGATACCAAGTGCGTTTCATGCGAGATGTGCGTCGATGTCTGTCCTAAGGACTGCCTTACCATGAAGGAGGCGCAGTAAATGGATCTGTCTGAGCTGTTATTCTTGATTATCGCAGGTATCACCGTCGGCGCGGCGATCTCGGTCCTCGTGACCAAGGAGATCATCCGGGCCGTGTTCTACCTGACGTTCTGCTTCATTGGGGTGGGTATCACCTTCATCTTCCTGAACGCAGAGTTCCTGGGCCTCATCCAGGTGCTGGTCTATGTGGGAGCGATCAACGTGCTGATCCTGTTCGGGGTCATGCTTACCAAGAGACGCCTCACTGGAGGTGGTGCCTGTGAGTAAGGCATCCGGTCTCGGAAATGCGATCGGAAAGACCGTCCTAGCGGCGGTCCTGCTGGTGTTCATAGGGGCGTCCATACTGTGGGTCACATGGCCTAGCGGGCCGATCGCTCAGTTCGCCTCGAAGGATTTCGGAACAATACTGTTCGAGAATTACGGCATGTTGGTCATTGTCCTGGGGCTTTTGCTCTTCGCCTCGATCACAGCCGGAGTCTTCATTGCACAGGAGGAAGAGCAATGATCCCCCTGGAATATTTCCTGATACTGTCGTCGGTCCTGTTCGTCATTGGAATAGTGGGTGTGCTAACGAAGAAGAACGCCATCCTTGTGTTGATTTCGATCGAGCTGATGCTGAACGCCGCCAACATAAACTTCGTGGCGTTCGCAGCGTACAACAATGACCCGACCGGGTATGTGTTCGCGCTGTTCTCCATCGGCATCGCTGCGGCCGAGGTCGCGGTGGGTCTGGCGATACTGCTGAACCTGAACCGGCTGAAGGACACGGTCCATGTTGATGACCTCAACACCATGAGGTGGTAAGAATGCAGATCTATGAACTTGCCTGGATAATCCCACTGTTGCCGCTCGTTGCCTTCCTGATAGTAGGATTCCTCGGCGGCAAGATGAAGGACAAGGGCGGCATGATCGCGCTGGCCGGTGTCGGTGGCGCGATGGTGTTGTCGTTGCTCGTTGCCTATCAGGCGCTCACTGCCGGTTTCGACGGTGGAGCCCATTACTTCGAACAGAGCATGGCGTGGGTATCTGTCGGGGGTTACGACCTCCAGCTCGGTATCTACATCGACACCGTCACTGCATTGATGCTGATCGTGGTGTCGTTCGTCGCCTCGCTGGTCGTCATTTACTCCGTCGGGTACATGCACGACCAGGGTGAGAGGAGACGCCGCTATTTCACCGAGATATGCCTGTTCGTAGGCGTCATGCTCGGACTGGTGCTGGCGAACAACTTCCTCCAGCTGTTCATATTCTGGGAGCTGGTGGGTCTTTGTTCCTACCTGCTGATCGGCTTCTGGTTCGAGAGGCCGTCGGCGGCCTCGGCCGCCAAGAAAGCGTTCCTGGTCACCAGGGTCGGTGACGTCATGTTCATGGTCGGCCTGATAGTGCTGCTGACGACGTTCAAGACCCTCAACTTCCATACGCTGTTCGATCCCGCAGTGATCGGGGGCGCGGACCAGGGAATGCTGGCGCTGGGTCTGTTCTTCATGTTCGGGGGCTCGATCGGTAAGTCCGCCCAGTTCCCGCTGCATGACTGGTTACCAGACGCCATGGAAGGTCCGACCACGGTGTCCGCGCTTATTCATGCCGCCACCATGGTCAAGGCCGGTGTCTACCTGGTCGCAAGGATGTTCCCGCTGTTGATCTTCGTGCCGGACGTCGGTCTGTTCATCGCCATCATCGGCGGTGTGACGGCATTGATGGCGGCCACGATGGCGCTCAACTCGCCACTGATCAAGCGCGTGCTCGCCTATTCGACCATCAGCCAACTGGGCTACATGTTCCTGTCGCTCGGTACCGGCGCATATCTGTTCGGTATCGGCCTGAAGGACGGTAACGAAGCTTTGATGGCTGCCGGTAGCATCGCATTCGCTGCCGGCCTGTTCCATCTGATGAACCATGCCTTCTTCAAGGCGCTGCTCTTCCTTTCCGCGGGCGCAGTAATCCACTACGTCCACACCGAAGAGCTGAGACTGATGGGCGGGCTGAGGAAGCACATGAAGGTCACTTCGACCGTGATGCTCATCGGTTCCCTGTCGATCGCCGGTATCCCGATATTGAGCGGGTTCTGGTCCAAGGACGAGATCCTGGCAAGTGTGTTCGAGGCCGGGTCCGATCACTGGGTGTTCCTGCTGCTTTGGCTCATGGGCGTCATCACGGCCTTCCTGACCGCGTTCTACATGTTCCGCATGTGGTTCATGACGTTCGCAGGGGAAGAGGGCGAGGCGACCAAGCACGCCACCCACACCAAGGGAGAGCACGTCGGTGCCCACGGGGACGAGCACGGCCACGAGGCCGAGGTCCACGAGCACCACGAGGCGCCATGGGTCATGCTTGGCCCGCTGGTCGTACTGGCGATCCTCGCCATCGGCTCTGGACTGGTCGTCTTCATAGGCGAAGGATTCAGCGGAACGATCTTCTTTGACGTAAAGGAGGCGTTCAGCCTGGACAAGATCCTCGGAGACTGGCTGACCTACCTATCGGTATTGGTCGCGATCGCCGGTATTGCTCTAGCGTACTTCACCTTCTATAAGAAGAAGGTCGACGCCGGAGCCATCGCCAACAAGCCATCCGTCAGGCCCCTGTACAACATGCTCCTGAAAAGGTACGGCTTCACCAAGGGATATGACTACATCGGGGAGAAGGTCGTGTACGGCTTCTCGCTCGCGGTCGATTGGTTCGACCGAAAGATAATCGATGGCATAGTGAACCTCATCAGCCGCGGCCTGGTAGGCGGCGGAAAGGCAATGAGGAAAATGCAGACCGGACTGGTACAGAGCTACAGCGCCATCATCATCGGTGGCATAGTGGTACTGATCGTGCTGCTGTACGTGCTCGGGTATGTCCTTGGGGTGATCTGAAATGCTGCTGCAAAACGTACCCGTCATAACACTGCTCATATTGATCCCGCTGATCGGCGCAATCATCGCGTTCATGCTGGGAAAGAACCCGAAGGCATCAAAGATCGTCGCACTGGTGTTCACGTTAATACCATTGGCCATATCCGTCCTGCTGTTGGCCGATTTCAGCCTGACAGTGGGCACGTTCCAGTATGTCGAGGACTTCACCTGGATCTCGTCCCTGGGAATATCCTACAAGGTAGGGGTGGACGGCATCAGCATCGCAATGGTCTTCCTGACCACTCTGCTGTCATTCCTGGCGGTCCTGTTCTCCTGGGATGTCGATGAACGAACCCACCAATACATGGGCCTGATGCTCATCCTGGAGGTCGGCGTCATGGGAGTGTTCACAGCGATGGACTACTTCCTGTTCTACGTCTTCTGGGAGGTCGTGCTGATCCCGATGTATTTCCTCATAGCGGTATGGGGAGGTCCAAGGCGGGCGTACGCATCGATCAAGTTCTTCATCTATACCCACATAGCGTCGCTAGTGATGCTGCTGGGGATACTGGCCCTCTACTTCGAGGCAGCAACGCATCTGGGATATCATACGTTCGACATACAACAGATCGCGTCGGTGTCCGGACAGTTCGGCCAGTTCTTCCAGATCGTGGTGTTCGGAGCCTTGTTCTTCGGATTCATCGTCAAGATGCCGATGGTCCCGTTCCATACTTGGCTTCCGGACGCCCACGTCGAGGCCCCGACCGCAGGGTCAGTGCTGCTGGCGGGTCTGCTGCTTAAGATGGGTTCCTATGGTATCATCAGGATCTGTCTGCCTACCTTGCCATATGGCGCGAACCAGTACCAGATCGTGATGGTGATAATCGCCATCGTCTCCATCCTGTATGGCGCCATAATGTGTCTGGCCCAGAAGGACCTGAAGAAGATGGTCGCTTATTCATCGATCAGCCACATGGGCATAGTCATGCTAGGCATCGCCACCCTGGGAGAGCTGGGGATCGCCGCTGCCGTGTTCCAGATGTTCGCGCATGGTCTGATCACCGCCGTTCTCTTCATGATGTGCGGCATCGTCGGTCACCACGTAGGCACCAGGAACATGCCGAGGCTTGGCGGCCTGGCTGCAAAGATGCCCTATGCCGCGGTGTTCATGATGATAGGGTTCATGGCCTCGCTCGGACTGCCTGGCATGGTTGGTTTCCTGGCGGAGTTCAGCGTATTCGTCGCGACCTTTGACGCGTTCGGATGGCTCCTGCTATTGCCCATAATCAGCGTGGCGATCACCGCCGCCTATTACATCTGGGCCATGCAGAAGACACTGTTCGGACCGCTCACCAAGGAGGTCGACCTGGAACATGTCCATGACATCACCTGGTTCGAGGCCGCCCCGCTGGTCATACTGAGCGCATTGATCGTTCTGTTCGGGATTCTGCCGGCGCTGATCTTCGACTATATCACGCCGTCGGTCAAATTACTGACCGCCGTCGTCCTGGGAGGCGCTTAAGATGATCGATATTCAAGCAATCCGTCCTGAGATCATAGTGGCGCTGTTCGCCGTGCTGGTACCGGCGGTCGGGCTGTTGACCAAGAACAGCAGCAAGATATGCGCGGCGTTCTCGCTGGTAGGGGTTGGCCTAGCGTTCCTAGACGTCTTCATGTTCGTCTACAACAACAATGGAGCGGTCAGCATAAGTGGTGGCATGCTAAGTCTTGACCAGTTCTCCGCGCTGTTCATGATGATCTTCCTGGCGGTGGCGTTCTACGTCATTCTGGCCTCGGCCCGCTTCATCCAGGAGGACCGGCACCAGCCGGAGTTCTACTCCCTGATCATGATCGCCACCATAGGCATGATGATAGTGGCAAGCTCCAACGACCTGATCACCCTGTTCGTCGGTATCGAGCTGACCAGCATAACCTCCTACGCCTTGGTGGCCTTCAGGAAGAAGGACGTCAAGGGAGCGGAGGCGGCGGTCAAGTACTTCATCATCGGAGGGCTGTCCTCGGGTCTGGCCCTGTTCGGCATATCCTTGCTGTATGGTGTCGCCCACTCGACCACGTTCACGGGAGTGGCCCAGGCAGTGGTGATGAACTCCCCGATGCAGCCAGTGATCTTCCTGGCCCTGATAATGATCGTCGCGGGCTTCGGTTTCAAGGTGGCGATCGTTCCGTTCCACATGTGGGCCCCGGACGTATACGAAGGTGCCCCAACCACCGTCACGGCCATGCTGGCCGGCGGCAGCAAGAAGATGGGTTTCATCGCCCTGTTCAAGGTGTTGCTGATCGGTCTCTTCGCCATTAAGTCCAACTGGGACGTTCTGATCGGTATCGTGGCCATAGCGACGATGACGGTCGGCAACCTGGCGGCCATAAGCCAGACCAACATCAAGAGGATGCTGGCCTATTCGTCCATCGCCCAAGCGGGTTACATACTGATAGCGTTGCCAGTAGCAGCGGTATCGGACCCGACGATCGGACAATATGCGCTGTCCGCAGGCATCATGCAGATCATGACCCACGCGTTCATGAAGGGAGGAGCATTCCTTATCGTGGCCACACTGGCGACGGTTGCCGTAGGGGAATCCATCAGCAACTACAAGGGATTGGCAAAGCGGACCCCGTTCATGGCGTTCGGTATGACCGTGCTGCTGTTCTCCCTGGCAGGGATACCGCCACTGGCTGGTTTCTTCTCGAAGTTCGTCCTATTCTCATCCCCGATCGATGCATCTTCGATCCCGGGAAATGGATGGATGGTATGGCTGGCCATCGCTGCCATCGTCAACTCCGCCATATCCCTGTACTATTACGTACGGGTGGTCAAGTACATGTACGTGGACGAGGCAGAGGAAGGAACCCCGACGGAGAAGCTGAAACTACCGATCTCGATGGTCGCGGCTGTCGCCATATGCGTCTTCATGGTGGTCCTGATCGGTGTTTGGCCGGACCCGTTCTTTAATGCCGCTCAGCATGCGGCCGCGGCGTTCTTCGCATAAGGGCGATAAATCCCAAACAAACAATTTTCTTTTTCATTTTTTTATGCTCCAGCAAGTGCTTTTGTAAGCATCATGCCTAACGACCAATCATGGCTTTCAAGACCCTGAAAATGGGTCTTTTTTCCAATGCCAGTAATCTTAAGTATAGATTGGACATTATCGAGCCTCGATGGTTTCTACCTGGGATGCTCCTGTGCAAAAAGAGCTCATGCTGGTCGAGGAGCAGCTCCGTGAAAGTGTCCATTCAGAACAGCCGTTGCTCACCGAGATCAGCAACTACATCATCACATCTGGCGGGAAGAGGATGCGCCCGGCGGTGGCGATACTGGTTTTCAAGGCGACCGGGGGGAAGGACCCGGAGAAGGTCATAAAGGTCGCGTCCGCCTTCGAGCTGATCCATAGCGCCACCCTCATCCATGACGATATAAACGACCATGGCGAGATGCGAAGAGGAAGACAGGCCGCCTACAAGAAGTACGGCACCCAGAAGGCGCTCATCGCCGGAGATTTCCTGTTCGTCAAGAGCTTCGCATTGGGCGGGGCCTTCGATGAGAAGGTGATCGGCGTGGTCGCCGACGCCTGCACCGGGATCGCTGAATCGGAAATACTCCAGAGCGATTACGAGCACGACCAGGAAACCAACGTGAACGTGTATATCAGCATCATAGAGGGCAAGACCGCCAGGCCGTTCGAGGCCGGTGCCCGCGTGGGAAGTTACCTGGCCGACGCCACGCCTGCCGTCATGGAGGCGATGGGGAGCTACGGCATGAACATCGGCATAGCGTTCCAGATCGTAGACGACATCCTGGACGTGACCGGGGATGAGGCCTCCTTGGGCAAACCCCATGGGATTGACATCGTCGACGGCAAGCCGACCCTTCCGCTGATCATCGCCATGCAGGACAAGGTCCATGGTGCACGCATCAAGGAGATATTCAGGAAAGAGAAGAAATCTCCGGAGGAGGTCGCCGAGGCGATCGCACTGGTCAAGAAGACCAAAGCCCTAGAGGAATCGTCGGACATGGCAGAGGAATACGCGAACAAAGCGCTTCTTGACCTTGAGGTCCTGCGTCCTTCCGATTACAAAGAGGCCTTGAAGGCCCTCACAAAGGCTATCCTGGACCGGAAGTCATGAACCGGTGTAACACGATCCATCTAAGATCATGAGGCGTTTCTAATGGCCAAGGTTGTCAAGGTCGATGTGGTGGTCGTAGGGGCCGGTCCGGCCGGAAGCACAGCCGCCGAGCATGCCGCGTTGGGCGGTGCGCAGGTCCTGATATTGGAGAAACGGCCCAAGGTCGGGGTCCCGGTCCGCTGCGGCGAGTTCATGCCCTCTGTGGAAGAGATCCGGACCATCTTTCCTAAGGCCACCGACCTGGAATCACTGTTCGACGTTCCCGGGACTCTTCACTCCCTTTCCACCGAGATGATACGGATATACTCTCCCCGGATGACCCGATGGGAGGTCCCTTTCGCCGGCTATACCACGGACCGGGACCTTTTCGATCAGCATCTGGCATCGAGGGCGGTCAAGGCGGGCGCGGATCTCCGTACCGACCTGGCCTGCACCAAGGTGACCGGCAGCATCGTTTCCACACCTGAGATGGACATCGAGGCGAAGGTCGTGATCGGAGCGGACGGGCCCCTTTCCCTGGTAGGCAAGAGCCTGGGATACGGACGATCGACCGATCTCTGTCCAGGTGTTTCGCTGCAGGTGAGGGCGGACTTCGAACCGATCCCGGAGATGTACTTCGGGACGGTCGCGCCCGGCGGCTATGCCTGGATATTGCCGAAAAAGGTAGGCGCCAACGTCGGGCTGGGCGTCGCACCTCATTTCTCCAAGATGGCGGTCGGGGAGTACTTCGAACAGTTCATGAAGATCAAGAACCTCAGCAGTGACCAACCGCTCATGGGGAAGCTCATCCCCATGTCCGGACCGATCAAACGGACGGTCATCGGCAACTCCCTGGTGGTGGGCGACGCCGCCGGTCAGGTCATGGCGGTGAACGGCGGAGGCATCCCGATATCGATGATATGCGGCAGGATAGCCGGACAGGCAGCCGCTGACACTGTCACAAAGGGTCTGCCGTTGACGGCGTACGAGGACAGGTGGAGGAGGGAGATCTATAAGCCTTTGGCCAGTGCCGTGCACACCAAATGGCTGGCCAACACCTGTTTCGGAAGCCAGTGGCGCCTGGAATGGGCGATGCGTCTTTTGGGTCAGAGGCGCATCAACAAGCTCATACGCTGCAAACCGGTTCTCCCATAAGGGTGAACAGATGGACAGGGAACATGGTCATGACCGGACGGCCAAGGGAGTTGACGGCCCATCATCGGTTCTCGGTCCCAGCGAATCACTGGTCCAGATATGGAAAGGTTATAGCCCGTCCCGCGAATCGATGAGAACCTCCATGGGGTCCAGGGTCCTGCGGGGCGAAAGGAACGTGGGAGCGCCGGAGCCGGCGTTGCTGGTGCTCACTGACCGGCGATTGCTGATATTGGTCCTCAAGGGGATCTTCCGCAGGAAATACGTCCTTGTAGAGTCCGGGCCATTGGAGAAGATGGACCAGGTGGAGACAGTGGGTCCATATCGTACCGACGTGCGGATCAAGGGAGATTGGGGCTACCATTCCTTCGTGGAGTTCAACCGGCCGATAAGGACCGACAGCCAGACGCTGGAGGAGAACGGCATCGAGGACCCGGACGGGGTCAGGAAGCTCATCAAGGCCGGTTCGGAAAAGGCCAAGCTGATGGCCAAGAAGTGATCGCTCTATTTTCTGCCCCTTTTGCCTTTCATCAGCCCGAGCACAGCACGCGGAACGCTGCGAACGACCCCTTTGGACGCCCATTCGAGATCGGTCTTCTGGCATATGGTCGATTCCATCAGCTCCTCGGTCTCGACCTTCAACGAGCGGAACGCTTCCTGACGCTCCCGCTCGTCCTTCATCTTCACGATGCCGTCTATGCGCGCCATCATCTTCCGGGCGTTGTCCGACCGTGTCAGACGCAGATCGAGCTCTTCCCGTCCGATCTGGTTGCACTCGAATCGCACGTTGTTCAGGATGTCGGCCGCATCATAGGAGGCGTCCGCGATCTGGTCCCGGTCCATCCATTCCGTTTCATAGGAAAGGACGTACTTCCATGAGGGTGACAGCAGCCGGGTGCGATGCTCCTCCAACGTCCGGGCCAACGACCGGTACCCGAACTTGGATGGGTTCTCGAAGATGGTGCTGCCGGGGTCCAGGAATGGCGCCAGCGGCGATGTGAAAACGAACAGCCTCTCGTCGTTCCCCACCATCTCGTACATCTTGCGCGAATATTCCGCACTGGCCAAGGCTGATTCCCGGGTCTGCTGGGGGAGTCCGATCATGAAGAACAGGTCGAACCTTTCCGCCCCATGGTCCAGGGCGCTCATTACCGAGCGTTCCATGCTCGGCGTGTCGAACCGCCGGCCCAATGCGTTCCTCACCTTCTCGTCATGGGAGTCGGGAGAGAATTCCACCGAGAAGGATTCAAGTGAGCTCTGGGCCATGGAATAGAACTCATCGTTCGCCGGGGTGAACGTTTCCAGGATGAGCTGGTTCCTGATCCCCAGCTCCTTCGCTTCCTTGAAGAAGCGTTCAGCGTAGCCCTTGCCGTTCTGTCGCAGGTCGCCGACCACGAAGGTGGGCGATCTCAGATACTGTTGGATGTTGTAAACGTCCGCGGCCACCTTCTCCGGTGAACGGAAAGCCGGCCGCTCCCTGCCGAGGAAACCCTTCATGGCCGAACAGGAGCCGCCGCAGACCGCACACTGGACGGAGCATCCCCTGACCGTGAACACGGAGGTGATCGGGTAGCGGTCCCAGTCCTTGAACGGCTTGAACCCTTCCAGGTCCCGGTGTCTGATGACCGATCTGACGATCCATCCGTAGTCCACATCCAGATGGTCCAGGTCTTTCGGTACGTAGGTAAGTTCATTGAAATGTGCTTTGCCGGAACCGTCCTTCCAGGTCAGGTTCTGGACGTTCTCCAGCGGAGTGCCCTTCTCCAGAGCATGCATCAGCTCGGTCACCGGCTCTTCGGTCGAATCGCCCCTCAACACCAGGTCGACCTGTGGATACTGGATCAGTTCCTTGTGGTAATAGGTCGATGAGAAACCGCCCATGAGGATATTGGCATCCGGATGCAGCTTCCTTATCAGCTTCGCCACTTCCAGCGCCCCCTGTGCATGGGGCAGCCAATGCAGGTCGATGCCGAAGACTGCCGAATCGAGCTTGGAGATGACCTTCTCCACGTCCAGGTTCCGGTCGTTCAGCATCATGCTGGCGAGGTTGGTGATCCGGACCTTGAATCCCGCCTCGTTCAGGGCGGTGGCCATCGTCGTGAACCCGATCGGATACATCTCGAAGACCGGCGTGGAGGGCACCAGGTCGCTGACCGGGCCATAGAACAGGAATTCCTTTCTGAAGTCGTAGACGCTCGGAGCATGTATGAATATGAGGTCTTCCCGCAAGCGATGTCCCCCGGTGCGACGAGAAAATGTTGTGTGTATTAAAACTCACTTGCCGAAGCGACGTTGCCTCAGTTGGTATGACCGGATGGCCCTCATGAAATCGACCTTTCGGAAACCGGGCCAATAGACGTCGGTGAAGTACAGTTCCGCATAGGCCAGCTGCCACAGCAGAAAGTTAGATATGCGCTCTTCCCCCGAGGTGCGGAGGATCAGGTCCGGGTCGGGGAAATCGGCGGTGTACAGGAACTTGGAGAACACTTCCTCATCGATATCCTCCACCTGCATCTTTCCATCCTTCACCGCCTCGGCGATCTGCTTGATCGCCTGGATGATCTCCTGCCTGCTTCCATAGGCGATGGCGATGTTGTAGAAGTAGGAGTCGTATTGCTTGGTGGCCTCCTCAGCCACCTGTATGGCTTTCTGGACCCTTCTGGGGAGGAGCTCGCGCTGCCCGATCACGGTCAAACGGATATGGTACCTATGGATCCTTTCGTCCGTCGATAGCCGCTTGAAGTTGTCCTCGAACAGGTTCATCAGGTACTCGATCTCTTCCGGGTCCCGGTTGAGGTTCTCCGTGCTGAATGCGTAGACCGTGAGGATCTTGACGCCCAGCTCACGGCACCATTCCATGACCTCCTCGAGCTTGTCCTTGCCCTTGATGTGGCCCTCGGTGGCGCTGAGACCGAACTCCTTGGCGAAACGGCGGTTCCCGTCCATGATGATGGCTACGTGCTTTGGCACCAGGCCCTCCTCTATCTCTTTCTGGAGCTTGCGCTCATAGGTCTGGAACGCCGTATTGGCTATGACCCGGGTGATCTCGCTCTTTACCGTACCTGCACCTTACCCTCTTGCCAACACTTCCACGCTCATTTAGTTTTCGAAATCCTCGGGCAGACCGGATGCCCTCAATCCCAGGTCGAAGCACCCGATCGCCGCCACGGCACCGATGGCGCCGCCCTTTCCGGTTATCTCGAATATCCTGACCCCGTTCTGTTCTGCGACCCTATATGCGGAATCCACCTTGTATAGAATGCTCTTCGCTTCCCAGCCGTACTTGACCAGCGGATCGGGGACCCTGAGGCCGACGAATGCCGCCACCACCGTGTGATCGGAAAGCGTTTCCTTCCGGACGCCCTCCACAAAATATCGTATCAGTTCTTCCGCGTCCTTTTCCGGGACGGCGAAGGATACTGCCGATGAAGTGCAATTGCTGGTCTTCTCTGGTGCGTCCGGGTTAAGCTGGATGATCTTGTGCTCCAGGAAATGGCCGATCGGACAGGCCCTCGCCAATTTGAGGGCGGAGGCCCAGGTGGCCCCTTTTTCGCGGGTGTCGGTGTCGTCCACTCCGATGATCAGGCGTACCATCTTTGGAGTGACCACGGTGACCTCGATCCGGTGTGCCCCGCCTACCTTGATATCATCCGGATACTCCGCGCAGATCGTGCCCGGCCCCTGTGGCATGCACGCCCCGACCCCCACGCTCGCCCCGGCCAATCCAACCCAGGTGGTCCTGACGGTCTCTCCATCGATGCTCAGCGACCTCAGTCCCTGACCGCCGAGGTCCTTGGACGCGGCACCGAACTTCAGTTCCCCCTCTCCTATGATCGTGTCCATGATGAGCGTGGTGCCCTCCACCCTGATCTTGGTGATGGCACCTTTGGCCCGCTTCCGGTTGACCGCATCCCATTCCACCGGTCCCTTGGCGCTGCATTCCTCGATGATCTGGGCTATGCCGTTCTGAACGTCGACCATCGTGTAGATGCCGCGGCAGAAATATTGACCGAACTTTTGCTTGATCTCTTCTGGTTTGAGGATCTTGGTCATCGGGTTAACCTTCTCGGAAGACCTTTGGTACCGGCGAAGATGGCATGGTCATTTATTTACATTTCTAGGATTCTATGGTGCTGAACTGTGTATCTGCGCCAGAATCGGGATCGCTCCTGGTTCAGGCCATCGATATCCGCCTCTTCCAGACCCTCCGCCTTCATGTCCTTAGAAAGTGGGAGGGCACGTTCGAGAGCTGCAGGGCCTTCAGCTCTTTGCCATTCTTCGACCTGTACACCAGAAATTTGCCTTTTATCGCGACGACCTCGCCGACGTGTCTGCCCTCGAGCGGGGACACCTCCACGTTCTCCTGGTCGGAGAACGAGACCGGGTATCGGTCAAGTATCTCAAGCGGTGTGCCCTTTACCGGGAGCACCTCCGACACCCGAGCCAAGACATCCTCGTATCTGGATTGGTAAAATCTTCTGTCCGTGATTCTTAGGATGGTCCGCAGCGATTCCTTCTTCGAAACCGTCTGGCGGGCCTTCAACAGGTGTGAGATCCGGTTCTCCGCCGCCCTGGCCATCATTCGATTGTCGCAATCCACAATGGGTGCGATCGCATCGGCCCCCTGCTCGATCCCCCGCTCCTTGAGCCTCGCACCCGAGGTCATACCGATCTTGATCATATCTCCATGGAATGCTGCATAGACCACGTGCTTCCTGCGGCATATCTCCGAATCACATTTCGTGCCGTCACAGCGAGGCTCGAAGATGCATTCCTGATGACCGATCCAGACCGAGGCGCAGCGTTCGCATTGGTCGAAACGCTCCACCTTCCGCTTGGAAGGGCACGGCGCATAGCCTTCCGATCCGAACCGGCCCACGCACCTTCGCTCCTCGGAGATGCGCCAATCGATCTCCTCCAATTCGATATCCAGCATCTTACCTGTCCGAGAATCGAAAGCTTCCAGATGGGGAACATATCCCTCCCATCCAAAGGAGATGGCGTGCTGAGGGAAAAGCTCGGGAGCAGGGCCCGGCAGCAATCGATCGGCACGGACGAACATGCTCCATCCAAGCCCATCACAGCAATATGAAATTGTCGTACGGTTCACCGAAGATGACATGATTTCGAAGTCCAACGTCCAGGTTCTGGCGATCGTCGATCCATTGAACTGATAGAAATGCCCTGGTCGGATCTCCTTGGGGTTTTGATGTCCGATCGATCAACTATCGGCGATCGCTTAACAAACAGAAAACTGAAGATAAGATGTTTGTTCAATCGGTGATGACTTCTTCCTCGACCGGCGGCTCCGCTTTGCTCAGGCACTCGGCCGGGATCTCCGACGCAAGGAAAACGGTCCTCCCTGCCTGGCCAATGATGATGCCATCCTCGATGGCGCCCTTGGCGTCGATCTCCAGGATGATCGGCTCCCCGGTCCTGACCTTACCCGCGGACAACGCGTCGTTATAGGTCTTGGACAGATGGACCATCTTTCTGTCAGAGGGCTTCAGTCCGGTCTCGAGGAGTATGTCTGCCTCTTCCGGCGTGGTCGGATAGTAAAGGCGGTCCGGTATGTTCTCCGTAGGGAGCTTTAGGTTCAGGTCGATGGAGTGGCCGTATGTGGCACGGATCATGTCGTTGCTGATCTGATACCGCCCCTTGGGGTCCGTCTCGATGATGGCGATGATATGATGGGGCCTGAGCCAATGGTACCGCTTGCTCTGGTCCTTCAGGGCATTGACGAACTCCCTCAGGTTGATGAAACCCTGGTCATCCATCTCCAGCCCGAACTTCTCAGGGAAGTGGCGTAGCACTCCGGCCATGGTGCGTCCGATCTGTTCCAGTTCCTGCTCGTTCATCAGGAACTTGCCCTCCTCTCCGCAGACTGGGCAGACGTCACCCCGGAAATAACCGTGCTCACTGCATTCGCGCAACATTTCAGCAGGGGTGGAATTAGGTTGCCGCACTTATACTTTTTCGGCGATTCGATAAAAAATCAAACCGGTCAGGAGTGAGGCTGTTCCAGCATCGTCTCTGCCGCTTTGACGGTGTTGCGCATCAGCATGACGATGGTCATCGGACCTACCCCGCCAGGTACGGGAGTGATGGCGGCCGCCTTCTGCCTGACGGAATCGAAATCGACATCTCCCATGAGCCGATACCCCCGGGGCAGGCTGGCGTCTGGGACCCGGTTCGAGCCGACATCGATGACCACCGCTCCCGGCTTGACCATATCGGCCTTGACGAATGCCGCCTCCGCCCCCATCGCGGAGACCAGGATATCAGCGGTGCGGGTGATCTCAGCCAGGTTCTCGGTCTTGGAGTGGCACACCGTGACCGTGGCGTTGGCGCGGTCATCCTTCTGCATAAGCATCGCCGCCAGTGGCTTCCCCACAATGTTGCTTCGTCCAAGGATGACCACGTGCTTACCCGACGGGGAGTTCCCGCTGCGGATGAGAAGTTCCTGTATCCCGTAAGGCGTCGCCGGCATGAAGCCGGAGTGGTCTCCGATCAGGATCTTGCCCACATTGACCGGGTGGAAGGCGTCCACATCCTTGCGTTGGTCGATCCGGACCAGCACTTTGCGTTCGTCGATGTGGGGCGGTAATGGCAATTGTACCAGGATACCGTGGACCCGGGGGTCGGCGTTGAGATCGTCGATGAGTTCCAGCAGGTCCTCTTCCGGGAAGTCATTAGGCTTGAAGATCGTCTGGGAGTACATGCCCAATTCCTCGCTTGCCCTTCCCTTCATGCGGACATACGTTTGCGATGCCGCATCATCCCCTACCAGGATGACGGCCAGTCCGGGGACGACTCCCTTGTCCTTCAGCGAGGATATCCTTTCCCTCAGTTCCTTCCTGATTTCCTCGGCGATGGGCTTTCCCTCGATCAAGATGGCGGTCATGAGGTCTCAGCGCCTCCCTATCTATCCCGTAAATAATAAATGTTCGATGCCCTACCGGGACTGCTGGTCAGGTACCCGGGAGGATGATGTCCAACGTTTAAGACATACTTCCTACATATCTGTCCTTCCGCAGGGTGGAGCTAATGAAGACCAACATCGAGATCGCTCAGGAAGTCAAGGCGAGACCCATAGAGGAGATAGCCAGATCGGTCGGCCTAGACAATGATGACATCGTCCACTATGGCAAGTACATGGCGAAGGTGCCGTTGAGCGCTCTCAAGAAGTTCGATGACCGCCCGGTCGGGAAGCTCGTGCTCATGACAGCGATCACCGCGACCCCGGCCGGAGAAGGCAAAACGGTCACCACGATCGGCCTGGTGCAGGCGCTGGGAAGGCTGAACAAGAGGGTCATGGGGGCGATCCGTGAACCGTCCCTCGGACCAACGTTCGGTCTCAAGGGAGGCGCCACGGGCGGCGGTTACTCTCAGGTCTATCCGATGTGGGACATCGACCTGCATTTCACCGGCGACATTCATGCGGTCGGGGCGGCCAACAATCTCCTCTCGGCGATCCTGGAGAACAGTATTTCAAAGAAGAATCCTCTGAACATCGATCCTACCCGGATCGTTCTCCGCAAGGCGATGGACATGAACTGCCGCGAGCTGAGGCACATCGTTGTGGGGCTGGGCGGCAGGACCGAGGGCGGGACCCCGCACGAGAGCGGTTTCATCATAACCGTGGCGACCGAGATCAGCGCCATCCTTGCCTTGGCCACCTCCGTGGCCGACCTCAAGGAGCGTCTTGGCCGGATGATAGTGGCGTACACCTACGAGGGAGAGCCGGTCACGACCACCCAGCTAGGATGCGTTGGCGCTCTGGCCCTGCTCCTTAAGGACGCCATCTTCCCCAACCTGGTGCAGACGCTGGAGGGAGAGCCGGTCTTCATCCACGGTTTCCCCTTCGCCAACATCGCCCATGGCAATTCATCGATCACTGCCACCAAGTACGCCCTTAAGATGGCCGACATAGTGGTCACCGAGGCGGGCTTCGCGGCCGATCTGGGAGCTGAGAAGTTCTTTGACATCGTCTGCCGCAGCGAGGGCATACACGCCGACTGTGCCGTCATCGTCTGTTCGATCCGCGCGCTGAAGATGCATGGGAACGTCCCGGTGGACAAGGTCTGCACCCAGGACTGCGACGGCCTGAGGCGAGGCTTCTCCAACCTCGACAAGCACATAGAGAACATCAGGAAGTTCGGTGTCCCGATGGTCATAGCGTTGAACCATTTCGCCACGGACACCGAAGAGGAGATTCGCATAGTCATCGAACACTGCAAGGAGAAGGGGGTCCGCTGTGCCCTCTCCAACGTCTTCTCCAAGGGAGGGGAAGGAGGCGAGGAGCTTGCAAGACAGGTGCTGCATGTGCTCGAAAACGAGAAACCCAATTTCCGCTTCCTGTACGACACGAACCTGCCGCTCAAGGAGAAGATCCGGATAGTAGCGACCGAGATGTACGGGGCGATGGATGTGCAATACGAGAGCGGGGCGGAGAAGGCCATCAAGCTCATTGAGACCTCCGGCACCAATCGCCTACCGGTCTGCATGGCCAAGACCCAGCTGTCCCTGTCCGATAATCCGAAACTGAAGGGGGCCCCGACCGGTTGGGTGCTGAACGTCAGGGACGTGTTCGTTTCCGCCGGAGCAGGTTTCATCGTGGTGGTGTGCGGCCCGATCATGCTCATGCCCGGGCTGTCGTCCGAACCGGCCGCCTTGGGCATCGACATCAGCGACGACGGATACATCACCGGTCTGTACTGACCTCTGACGTCTCCGATCTCGCCCCGATCAACTTCTCGACGAGGAACGAGGCGGCAATGGCGACGTCCTCGGTCGGGAATATGTCGCCGATGCTGCGGTCGAACAGGATGGTGGAGGAGGCTGGGACCTCCCCGTCACCACGCCAGACGATCACTGTGACCGGGACCTTCGGGAAAAGCAGCAGCTCCACCGAGGCGTTGCCCTTCGTTCTTTTCGTCCCGTTTAACCTGGCCCCCGCTCTTGCCAACGCGTCAGGGTCCTCGCCGAACTCCTTTGCCAGCCTATCGTTCACTCGTTTCTGGAAGGCATCGTTGTAGGCCTCCCCTCCCTTCAGCTGTCGGAATAGAACAAGCTCTCCGCCGGGCCCGCCAGAGCGACATCCGATGAGATAGTGCAGGACCAGGACCTCGAAGGACTTGTCGTGCGGTTTCGAAGAAGTCACCAGCCCGTCCCACTTGTCCACGGTGACCGTCTCGTCCAGAACGGTGAGCGTGAACGTCCGGCCGTCGAAACCGGCCAACGAATTCTTCGCAATGTTCTTTGAATCCAGGTGGATCAGGTCTTCCCAGGCCTTCTCCTCAGCCGCGGAGTAGGAGTTGTTCCTCAGCTTCTCGGAGGCGGTAGGCATCAGCAGCTGCCTCCCATGCACCGGTCCACATGCTCCGCCACGGTGACGAACTCCACTCCGGTGGCGACCGAATGCTGTATCAGCTCCCTCAGATCGTCCATGCCCTTCTGCACGTCGAGCTCGCACTGTTGGCCGTTGCAGAAGTTCTCCACCGGATGCCATGAATGGGTTGACAGGACCAGCAGTCCATCGCGGAAACCATCGACCATCCTGAGGTAGTCCCCGATCGGCCTCTTGCCCTCATGGAATGGCCAGAGGTAGCCGACGATCTTCTTTCCGCGTTGGTCACGCGAGGAGGCGATGGGCACCTCCGGCAGTCCGTTCTTGGTGAGATATGGTCGGATCGATCCGTCCCGTATCTCCTCCACCACGCTGGAGTCGTACAGGAAACGGTGTTCCTTGAGAGAGCTCATCAGCTCTTCGCTGGAATGCAGATATGGGGCGCGGAAGCCCCGCCGTCCCTCGCCGAACAATGTATCCAGCACTCCTACGGACCTTTCCAGGATGTCATCGATGTCCTCCCGGTCCATCTGCATTCCGGTGTCGATGCCGGTCAGGTCCTCATGGTCATAGGCATGGCAGGCGATCTCATGCCCCTGCATGAGCTCCCCGATGTCCGATGTCTTATTGATCTCCAGTGCCGTCGTCGCTTCGAAGAAGAAGGTCCCGCGGACATCCAGATCGTTCAGGGTGGCCACGATCAGCTCAAGGCCCTTTCTGGAAGAAGAGAACCGGGGCTCGTCGGAACCATTGACCGGACTGGAGATGGCCGCCATCCTGCCTTTACAGGCCTGATTGACATCTCTATCCACATCGACGGTTATGGCCGCCCTGCGCATGGGAATCAGAAGGTCAGCGCCCTAGATAACCATTGCCGAAGCACAATCGCCGCATCGTTCAGGAAACAAGTTCATAAGCTTTTTATATCACCCAACAGGTCAGAAAGCCCGATCCATTTGAACGTCCAGTACTGTTCGGTATCGATCCCGGCGCCTTGGGACGAGGCCCGGACCGCCATCTCGCCCTTACCAGGGGTGCTGTAGACTTGAGAGGGGTGGTGATCATCGGCGGAGGCACCGCCGGGACATCGGCCGCTCTCTCTCTGGCTGAAAGAGGGATACCGTGCACGATCGTGGAGCGCTCCCCCAGATTGGGTGGCCTGGCCTCCGATCTTGCCTGCAAGGGACGAGTTAAGTGCGTCAACTGCGACGTATGCATGTCAACGGAACGCTTACCGGGGCTTTTCCGGTCTGGCATGATCAAGATGATCACATCGTCCGAGGTGGCCACCATAGAAAGGGACCTGGGCATCTACCGGGTCACGGTGGTCCCGGGCCGTTCCATCGATCCAATGAACTGCGATGGTTGCGGTGATTGCGCCGATGTGTGCCCTCCCAAGGCCATAGAGAAAGTTCCTGGCAGCGATGACAGATGGCGGGTGGCCACACCCTCCTGCCCCTTCCCGGTCGAGGGATGCACCAGCTGCGTGGACGTCTGTTCCAGGGACGCGGTAAGGACCGGCCCGGCGGGCTGCGAGATCACGGCGGATGTCATCATCGTCGCCATCGGGAGCGATCCCTTCAAAGCCCAGACGGACCCGAGGTTGGGCTATGGCACGGTCAAAGGGGTCATAACCGGACTGGACGCGGAATCGGAGCTGAACCGGAGCGGGTCGTTGGACCGGTTCTGCGGGGGCGGCCCTCCCAAGAGCATCGCCTTCATCCAATGCGTCGGTTCACGAGGCCGTCCCGGGACCGAGCAATGCTCAAAGGTCTGCTGCAAATACTCTATAAAGCTGGCCCAGTCGATGCGGGCGGCGGATGCCGGTCTGGACATCACTTTCTTCATGATGGACTGGAGGAGGTATGTGGCGGAGGACTCCATCACCGACCTTGCCCGTTCAGATCCCAAACTGGCCGTTCTGCGGAGCAGGCCCGCCGAGGCGGTGTCCGGTGAGAGCGGGAGGCCGGCGGTACGGTATGCGATGGCCACAGATGACGGCGTCAATGAAAAGGAGTTCGACCTGGTCATACTCTCGATCGGCCTCCTGCCCTCAGCCTCCGGACCTGATATCGCCAGCTCGCTGGGCGTACGTCTTTCTCCCCATGGATTCTTCATGTCCGAAGGGAACCCGGGTCGGATGACCGATGCCAAAGGACTGTTCTTCTGCGGTTCCTGCTCGGGGCCCAAGGACATAGAGGAATGCGTGATGGACGGGAGCATCGCAGCCGGAAAGGCGAGCGCCTACCTGGAGGGATTGAAATGACCGAACCGACGCCGCCCACGCACAGCTCCATCGTTGCTCCCAAGGGCATCGGCGTGTTCATATGCTCCTGCGGGGGCGTTATATCCAGGAAGGTCGACGAACAGCGTCTGAGGCTCATCGCGGCGGCCGACCCGAAAGTAAGGGATGTCCTCCGCTTCGATCGTTGCTGTGGCGAACCGGCCCTGGGAGAGATCAAGCTCTCCCTGATGGCCGGGGACATAGACCGGTTCATCGTGATCGGTTGCAGCGCCCGCACCGCCTCGGACCGGTTCCTGCAGCTCGCCGGATCGGCCGGCGTGTGCCCCGAACTGGTTACGTTCTGTGATGTATTGGACATGTGCGGGTCGCTAAGCAGGGCAGAGGCACAGGCCAAGTCAGAGCGGATGGTCCTGACCTCGCTGAAGAGGTGTGCCATGCTGCAGGAAACTCCGAGAATCGAGGTCGAGCCGTTGAGAACGGCGCTCGTGGTCGGCAACGGGCCTTCCGCCATCACCGTTTCCAGAGTGCTGCTGGACGAGGGTTTGGACGTCGTGGTGGTCAATCCGGCGCAAAGACTGGAGGAGAGCGATCACCAGAGCGCGATCCCGTTGGAAGGCGGGGCATTGGGGCAAATGGCCGATGCCGCCGGGGACAGGTTCCGGGTCTTCAATTTCGCCGAAGCACATTCCCTTTCCGGCCATTTCGGTAACCTCACGGTCACCATCTCCAAAGACGGTGAGATGTGGAAGGAGACCGTTGGAGGCGTCATCGTCGCACTGGACAAGGTGGAGTCCTTCAATCCACTGTTGTCCCGATTCCCCGGTTCCATAACCCAGGAAGGGTTCGAGTCCAAGCTCCGGGCCTTGGAACGGATGCCCAGGAACATCGTCATGGTGGCCATGGACGAGGTTGGCGGTTCCGAACGCTCTCCGATGTCCACCCACGATGCGGTGCACCATGCCATGCATGCCAAAGGTCTGTCGCCCAGTTCCCAGATCACCGTCGTCACCCGTGAGGTCTACGCCTTCGGTCAGTGCGAGGTCGGATACCGAAAGGCGCAGGAGATGGGGGTCCGGTTCATTCGTTCCGATATGGTCCCCAGCTTGGACGGGGATCGTCTGGCCGTAGACGACGTCCATTCCGGGATGACCATGAGGATACCGGCCGACCTGATAGTGGTGGACAACCATTCCGAGAGCTTCGGGACCGCGCAGGTGGCCAAGGCGTTCAGGCTGCCGCTGGCCTCGGACGGAGGCATGGCCCGCTCCAATCCTAAATGCCGGCCGGTCGCCAGCCATGTTCCAGGGGTCCTGCTCTGCGGGTCGGCCTCGGAAATGAACCTTGGGGCTGGACCGACCATGAGCGCCAAGGCGGCCGCCCACAGGATCGCATCGCTGCTCCGTTCCCGCATAGTGCTCGGGGGCAACGTCGCCGAGGTGGACCAGGAACGGTGCTCTACATGCCTCACCTGTGTCAGGACCTGCCCTTTCCACGCGCCCAGCATCGGAAAGGAGGGCAAGGCGGAGGTCGACATAGGCAATTGTCAGGGCTGCGGGATGTGCGCTGCCGCCTGTCCCAGCAAGGCCATACAGGTCTATTCCTACCGGGACGACCAGATCGATGCTGAGGTCACCAAGGCGCTGGAGGACGTGCAATGAGGATCATCGGGTTCGTTTGCCGGGACAGCGCCCTGGTCGCGGCGGAACAGGCCGGAGCGATGGGCCGTTCCATACCATCCTCGGCGACCTTGGTGGAGATGCCCTGCACCGGCCGCGTGGACGCCGTTCATATCCTGAGGGCTTTCCGGGAAGGGGCGGACGCCGTTTTCGTCGCCGGATGCCTGGAAGGCAACTGCCGATACCAATATGGCAACATCGAGGCAAGGAAACGTGTTACTCTGACGAAATCTCAGCTCCAGGCTGCCGGGCTCGAACCTGAGCGGCTGGAGATGTTCAACCTGGCATCGAACCAGGAATGGAGGTTCGAGGAGATCGTCAAAGAGATGGTCTCCCGGGTCGAAAAACTTGGACCGAACCCCATCGGCAAGGTGAAGACATGATCATCGCGGAACAGAAACCCCTGAATGAAGTGATCGAGATGCTCGAAGGGCACAGCAGGGTGCTCGTGGTAGGATGCCGCTCCTGCGTGGCGGTGTGCCTGGCCGGAGGGGAGAAAGAGGCGGGCATCCTGGCGGAGTCGTTACGTCTGCATTCCGACCTGAAGGGAAAGGAATGGGAGGTGGAGGAGGTCACCCTGGAACGGGTCTGCGAGAAGGAATGGGTCAGGGGTATGGATTCCGACATCGAAGGCAAGGACGTGGTCTTATCATTGGCCTGCGGAGTGGGGGCCCAGGTCATTCATGAACTATACCCAGGCATGTTCGTGGTCCCCGGTGTCAACACCATTTCCATGGGTGCTCCGGAGGAGCAGGGAATATACCTGGAGAAGTGCGGGGGCTGCGGTGATTGCGTACTGCACCTGACCGGCGGTGTATGTCCTGTCGCCCGATGCTCCAAAAGCCTGATGAACGGACCATGCGGAGGTTCGCAGAACGGCAAGTGCGAGATCGACCCGGACACACCCTGCGGTTGGGACCAGATCTACAGATCGCTCAAGGAGCTGAACCGTCTGGACCTGATGGAGACCGCCATCCCGCCGAAGAATTGGAGGCCAAGCCGTTCCGGAGGCCCGCGTAAGACGGTCCGGAAAGAGGCCGTCCAGACCGACGAGGAGAAGAAGATCAGGGGGGCATCGCCATGAAGGCCGCCAGCAACCTGCAGGGGGTTCTCGATTCCGGGCAGTTCGCGGTCACGGCCGAGATCGGACCGCCGAAAGGGGCCAACCCTGAGGTCCTGAGGAAACACGCCAGGAACATGAAGGGTTACGCTGATGCCTTCAACCTTACCGACAACCAGACGGCGGTCGTCAGGCTGTCCAGCTGGGCCGCTTCGCTCGTGTGCCTGCAGGAAGGCGTCGAACCGGTAATGCAGATGGCCTGCCGCGACCGGAACCGCATCGCCATCCAATCCGATGCGCTGGGCGCAAGCGCCCTGGGCGTGCGCAATGTCCTATGCCTGACCGGGGACCACCAGATATTCGGGAACCAGAAGGAGGCGAAGAACGTGTACGACCTGGACTCGATCCAGGAGCTCATGGTGCTGCGTTCGATGCGGGACGAGGGCAAGACCTGGGGAGGGGATACGCTGGATTCAGCCCCGCAGCTTTACCTGGGTGCGGTGGAGAATCCCTTCGGCGACCCGTTCGAGTTCCGGGTGCCCCGCTTGGCCAAGAAGGTGGCCGCCGGGGCAGATTTCATCCAGACCCAATCGATCTACGACATGGAAAGGTTCGAGACCTTCATGGACCAGGTCCGGGAACGCGGGCTCGACAGGAAGGTCCACATCCTGGCCGGAGTGCTTCCTCTAAAATCGGCGAAGGCTGCCCTATACATGAAGAACAAGGTCTCAGGCATGAGCGTTCCTGACGAGATAATCGACCGGATGAAGAATGCGGCCGACCCGAAGGCGGAAGGGATTAAGCTATGCGTCGAGACCATCGAGCACCTCAAACAGGTAAAAGGGGTCCATGGCGTCCACATCATGGCCGTTGCGTGGGAGGAGAAGGTACCGGAGATAGTACGGGAGGCAGGTCTCCATCCCCGTCCGGTCATGATGGAACCGGAGCACTGAATCTCCCTGACGCCGTGCTCTGCTTTGTCATGCCAGCCATATCCCGCTAGGAGGTTTGACCAACTTATTTTTTATATTAGGGCGTTGATTCGAAATCATCCCTAACGCCTCGAAAGTGGCGGGAAGGGAAAAACCGAAAGGTAGTAATAATGTACGGAAAACCGAGATCCAGTGGATTTGGTGGCCGCAGAGATGACGGCCCGAGAGAGATGCATAACGTAAAGTGCTCAGACTGCGGAGTCGAGACCCAGGTTCCATTCAAGCCGACCGAGGGCAGGCCGGTATATTGCAGGGACTGCTACCAGAAGCACAAGCCCGCAACACCGAGAGACAGGTTCTAGGACCTGTTCCAACCCTTTTCCAGAATATCTATTCGGATGTTTCCAAACTAATTTTCCCGTGCGTTTATTGATCGATATTCCTCAACAGGTCACCCGTTGTTCTCTGTCAGTTTCGGGATCGTGATTATGAACGATGTTCCCTTTGGGTCATTGTCCCTGATATCGATCCTACCGTGATGGCGCTCGATGACCTTGGAAACGATATACAGACCCATCCCGGTGTTGCCTGTATCACCATATTTGAACCCCTCTTCGAAGAGGCGGTTCTTGATATCGTCCGGTATTCCTTTTCCATCGTCCTTCACGACGATCTGACACTTGTCCCCGCAATCGGCCACCGATATCTCTATCTTGCTCGGTTCTGCGTGGGTCAAGGCATTCTTGACCAGATTGTCGATGGCGATGCGGAAAGTGTCGTCCCCTGCGATCTGAACGCTATCACCTGTCTGTTCCAGCGCGACCTTGGGGGTTCTGTGATCGGAGAGCACCTTCTCCACCAGCTGTGCCACCTCGATCGGCTTTACCTCTCCGCCGGTCCCCGACAGCTGCTCCACCTCCCTCATCCTCTCCAGAAGGTCCATGCCCCGTGTTACCGCCTGGGAAGCGAGATCGAGCATCTCAGGGTTGCCGTTCCTTCTATGGAATGCCAGGCTCTTCGATATGACCGCCAGTTCATTCTTTATGTCATGCAATACGATCTTGTGCACCATTGCCATGGTCTGGTTCAGGTCCTCCAGGCGCTGGGTCATCGCCTGTCTTTCCGTAACATCAAGACCGATCAGAAGATAGTGGTCTCCACCCTTGACGGGTATTGTGGCGTTGTGCCACCAGATCATTCTTTTTCCTTTCCTGGTCAAAAGGGGCATCTGCCAATCAGAGGTTTCCCCGTTCGACAGTTTTTGGAATATGTTATGGGCTTCCTCTCGGTTGTCATATGGGACCAGTCTGTCTATGAAAGGATCACCTAGGATCGATTCGGTACCGTATTCGGTCAACTTCTCCGCGCTTCGGTTGAAAAGGGTTACCTTCCCTTCGTGATCAAGGCCGATGATCAGTGAGTTGGCGGCATCGACGATCGTATGATATCTCTTCTCACCGTCGCTCATTTCCTTGAACAGGGTCCGGAACGGGTCATTGATGCTGATCTTGACGACGGCGACATAGATCAGATAGAATTCGGTCAGTTTCAGCATGTGGCCCATCATGTTGGTGAAGCTATTGACGTTCAGATAATTGGTGAACAACAATTCGGAACCGATCGCCAGCACTATCGAGGCGGTCATCAGTGTGGCAACGTTTCTATCCAGCAGATGGCGTTGGCGATACAGCAAATAAGCGCTCAATAGCAGAGCTAGGGAGATGACGTATTCGGACGCTATCTTGAAAGTTGTAAGGCCGGTCCCAGCCAGATAGGTGGTCGGGAAATAGCGCGCCCACACCGACCAGACAAGCAGCGAGGTGATGACCAGATAAACGAAGAACACGACATACGGATTCAGTCTCTTGTAACCGATGGCCAATCCGGCAAGGATCAAGGTGCCAGCCTGAAGCGACCTGGCGATGATCCACAGTTGGGTCGGAATGTCCAGGTTGACGTTATCAAATACTAACATTCCCGGATAGGCCAGGGTATGCAGGAGATCTACAAAACCCATGAAAAGGAAGCCTATCGAGAGGATCAGGAAATACCCATTGATCGAGGATCTCGCGTTCCAGGCTATGACGAATATTGTAAATGCGATGGCGATGGAAAAGAGCTCGATCAGGGAATGGAACAGGACATAGTCGGCCGTGCTCACTAGATAAAGAACCAAGTAAGCAAGACCCCAGATCAAGATCAGGACCCAAATCATCCCGGAAGCGATCGCCTCACTGGATTCTGGGACCCGATCTTCTTTCTCAGATATGCCAACCATTGCCATGGCAATCCCTCATTAGTTTATTATTTAATTAGAACGCCATCGGATTATTAAAGGGAATTGCATAGGCTATTAACGCTGCCCCTGTCAGGACCCTCCCAGATAACTATGGATGGGGGGAAGGGCCCGCCTTGTTCGATTCTCTTTTCTCGCTCATTTTCCTGGCCAGATAAAGCACCGAACCGACCGCTAGACAAAGGAGGCCACCAAGCCATGCCCAAGGTGAGACCAACAGAACAAGACCTAGCATCGCTAAACAGGCGAAGGCGCCAAGGACCGGGACGAAGTATGGGAACCTCCTGTCCTCTTTCCTCATCCTGGAAGCGGAGACGTTGGTCAAAGCGTAATAGAAAAGTTGCGCGAATGTGCTGATGGAGATCACCGAAACCAGGTCCCCGGTCAAGGCCAGTGCCATGACGGCAACGCCCGTCGCGATCACCGCCACGTAAGGTATCCCTGAACTTTCGTTCAGTCTTGTGAAGATCAAAGGGAAGGCTCTTCTACGCGCCATCGAATACTCGATCCGGGAAACACCGAGGATGCTGGTCAGCATTACGCTTGCTGTCGCCATCAGCCCTCCTATGACCACCAATGTGACCGCTGTGCCATTATTGGACGAGCCCATTGCGTATTCCAGGGGAGAATTGGACGAAGCTAGACCGGAAGAACCTACCATTCCGATGGCCACTATCCCGACCAGCATATAGAAGACCGTCGAGATCGCCAGAGAGAGCAAGATCGCCTTGGGAATGGTCCTCTGGGGATCATCCACCTCCTCCGATAGATTGGTGATCCGCGCGAATCCGCCGAACGCGAAGAAGATGTAGTACGCCCCCAGAAGCACTCCTCCCTGCAGAGGCTGGAACGGAGTAAGGTTCTCCGCTTTCAAGAACAGGGCCCCGAAAATTATGAAAAAGGTCAGGATCATCATCTTGACCAGGACGATGAGGTTGTTGATCCTCGCCGAATCCTTGGCCCCGAGGTAATTGATCATGGTGAAGAATACGACTGCCCCGACCACGACCACACGGAAATCGATCTCGGGCACCAACACATGGAAGTAGAATGAGAAGCCCAGCGCAACGGCGGCCCCGCCTAGGATATTCCCGATTATGTACATCCATCCAGCCAGGAATCCGGCATAGGGGGATATGTTGCGATATGAATAGGCATAGATCCCTCCCTCCTTCGGCGTCGCGCGGGAAAGATCGGTAAGGCTGAGGGCGGTCAGAAGGGAGACCCCGGCGGCGATCAGGATCGATACGATAAGGGCAGGTCCCGCGGCTCCCGCCGCTATCCCGGTTACCACGAATATTCCTGAGCCGATTATCGCACCAAGGTTGATGGCGGTCGCATCCCTAAGCGTAAGCGTCTTCTTCAACCCAGCCCTATTCTCACCTCCATAGGCACTCTCACTATCCGTCCACGCATCAGCGCTTATTTTAATCAAACCGGGCGAAGGCATTATCCACTACCGGCTGTAATTGATAGTTAACATGATCTGGAAAAGGGTCATAGGTGTGCTGGCGCTTCTTTTGACGATGGCGATGATACTGCTTCTGATACCATCGCCTACTCCTCCCTCAGGCCCGCCCATCACTCCGAACGATCACTTCTTCACGGTGTCGTTTGACGGCACACCGGAGGTGAACATCAGCGGGTACCGCCTTGCCGTCTATGGTCTGGTCGATCATCAGCTCAATCTTTCCTACCAGGACGTCCTGGCTATGAACAGCTCCACGGAAAAGGAGACCATACGATGCGTAACCGGGCCGTCCGGCACAGCGGTATGGGACGGCGTACGTCTCGGGGCAGTTCTGGAACGGGCCGGGATCTCCTCCGGCGCCCAGAAGGTGATCTTCTATGGTCTTGACGGCTATTCCACCAGTCTCAAGGTATCCGATGCCATACGGAGCGAAGTCATCATCGCCTATGGGATGAACAACGAGTCCCTGCCTCCGGACCAGGGCTATCCGTTAAGGATGGTCGTCCCGGGCGAATGGGGATATAAATGGGCCAAATGGGTCTACGCGATCGAAGTGGTCGACTACGATTACAGGGGATACTGGGAGGGTCGGGGTTGGGCAGATGATGCCACCATAAACCCGATATCGGACTGGTTCGTGCACGTGGTCCTTATGTCATTGGCGTTAGCGCTGGGAGCGTTCTCCACCGTTTCAGGGTTGAGGAACTCCTTGGACAAGAAGGTGGCGGACAGGATCCCCGACCTCTTTGCGCGCAAGTATCATCGCTACGTCAGCATCGCATTCTACCTGATCATGATCTTTACGTTCCTATACTGGATAAGCGTAACCTACCAGCTGAGGGGGGCGATCTTCTATTCCCTGCATGGGCGTCTTGCCCTGCTGACCATCGTCTTCGCCCTGGTCGGGATGATCACCGGCGTAGGCATGGGAAAGGACCCCAAGCGCTATCGTTTCGTCCACTGGGTATCCAATCTGACGGCCTTATCGTTGATGATCGTCACGGTCGTGCTCGGGGTGCTGCTGGCGGTTGGATGAGACGACCATTAACGAGGAGCACATCCGATCGGGTCGTTCCATCCAGGGATCATACCGGTTTGACCGGGCCCGCATCCACCAGGTATTCGCAGAACCCGAAGTAGGTGGAGGCGAACAGCAGTTTCTCATAGATGTCCCTGAGCTTTTCATACGATCTCATCACATCCTCCTCCTGATAATCGAATGAGCGCACCAGTCGGCGATAGTTCTGGTACTCCTCCACCGCCCCTTCGCTCTTGCAGCGCGGGATCATCTTGTCCAGAGTGTTGACCGTGTACAATGCCACGGTCAGGAGCCGGGCATAGCTTTCCCGCAGGTCCTTCCCTTGTTCCACATAATTCAAGGAGTGGTCAAGCACCGCCTGGAAGAAATCCTCCTCATTTCTGACGGCCTTGTGTCCATTCTCTTCCACGAAAGAAGTAAGCTCGTTCAATTGGTCATCGTACGTCGTCATCCATGGCACCATCCGCTGGTCAACAAATGTTCGGAGCAGCATGGTTATGAATCTATCTCTCGGCGGGTTCTCCTCGAGACTAGATCGGGCTGGGTGTTCTTCTGCGGATGATCGAATTGGCGATCCCCGGCACTATCGTCAGTACCCATATCAGGAATCTCAGATTCATATCGAAGATCGCGTTCGGCATCCAGAAATAGGGTAACGCAGACACTAGGAAGATCAGTGCTATCGAAATGAAGCGGTTCCTGTCCAATCGATTACTGACGATCGTTTCCTCAGACTGTTCCGTCGACGGTCTTCTATTGTACATCGCTGCCAGGATCAGCATTATCAGGGCGATGTTGATGGCATAGGCGGTGGAACCGAAATCAAGTATCTTCGGATCGTCGTGACCGAGCAGGTAGAGCAAGTAGGGCTCAATGGCCACCAGCATCAGGAGCGCCAGGTTGAGCCGGAAATCCATCTCGGTCTCCACCTTGATCTCCGAGATTATCTTCGTGTACGACACCCACACGCCGACGATGATCATGAAGCCGAAAACGAAACCCAGTATCCCTTCCAGAACGTCGGTGTAGTCGTTCACAGTTTGGTTTATCATGGCCAGGGAACCGATGGAGAGGGCAAGTCCGAAGACCAGGTCCGACAATCCCTCTATCCGGTATTTCTGCATGAACTTCGTGCCACTATCCAATGCGCATCATATAATGATTGCCGGCCAGATGGCCTCTCATTTCTTTTTGGCCAGAAGGTTGATCCGCCGGAAGGTCTCGAGATAGGTCCCTTCGTCCTTCTCGGTCCTCTCGAGCATTCTGGCCACGGTGTCATTCCGGAACGCTTCCTTGTCGTCGCTGGCGATCTGCTCCAGCAGGGGCACTATGGAGGGTTGGTCGATCCACCCGGTCATCTCGGCCGCAGTGAAGCGACGGTCGACGACCTCTCCCCATACCTGGAATTCATACAGACCTGTGGTTCTGACCTTTTCCCGATATTCGTCGACCGAGGGCATGTACCACGGCCAAATGAAGTGCTCAAAGTACCGAGCATACCTCGGTGAGGACACAAGTTCCCTTGCCGCCGTGAAGAAATTGGGGCAGTTGCCCTCGCCAGCAAAGTTGAATCTGGCCACCCCTCCTGGTCTCAATGCCTCATGGACGTTCCGCAACAGTCTGTCATGGTCCTTGACCCAGTGAAGTGCGGCGTTCGAAAAGACGATATCGAACCCCCGGTGGAAGTCGAGGTCATCGATGTCCCGGCAAAGGAACTTAAGATTCGCAGTTTCCAAGGCCTTCGCCGCCTCGATCATCTGAATGGAGGAGTCCATACCCACGACCCCTCCGTTGGGGACCAGGGCAGCAAGCAGTGCGGTGAGGGCTCCCTCTCCGCATCCCAGGTCTAGAATGACCTCATCGCCCCTCAGTTGCAGTTCGTCGATCAGACGGTTTCCCCAGTCCTTCTGATGGCCAGAGGCAACGCAGTATTTCTCCGGATCGAACTCGTAGGAGCTCATGCTCTTAGGTAATCATCACAGTAAAGTTTCTCGTTCCGCAGGATCTGGGCGGTCTTGAGGGTTTCCATCAGCTGGGTGTCCTCAGGATCTAGGATGGCGGCGCTGAGCCCCGCTCCCATCAGCATGGCCAGGAAGGTCCGGTTGACCAATGGCCGGTCCTTCGCCCCGTTGGAGATGTTGCTCAAGCCCACGACCGTCCTCGGGGAGGGGTCGTTGAGCTGCTGGAAAAGTTCGATTGCCTTGATCACCTTGGACCCTTGGTCCTGGGCCGCCTTGGTGGGCAGGATGAGGGGGTCGAGGAATAATCTTTCCGGCATTATCTCGTTCTCCATGGCAGTGGTCATCATGACCATGGCCATCTCGGCCCTGGACTCGGCATCGTTCGGAATGCCCCTCTCGTCCATGGTGAGGCAGATGATGTCGGCGTTATATTCCCTGGCCAGAGGGAAGAAGACGTCCATGCGCTTCTTCTCCGCCGTGGTGGAGTTCATGACCACCTTGTTCTTGCACGCCTTCAATCCGGCCGTCATGGTCTTCGCACCGGGGGTGTCCAGACATAGCGGGACATCGGTCACGTCCTGGACCGCCCTCACAAGCCAGTCCATCGCGGCCGGTCCGTCCTCCCGGCCCGGTCCGACGTTGATGTCCAGTATGTTCGCGCCGCATTCGACCTGTTTCAATGCGTGCTGCTGGATGAACTTGGCGTCGCGATTATCGATCGCTCTGCCTACGGAAGTGAAAAGCCCGTTGATGCGCTCGCTGATGACTATCATGTTCGACCGACTGATGAATATCGGGCGTCGGTAAAAGGATTGCCCTTGCTTCCATCAAAGTCCGAAAACATATCAAGGCGCCCTTATTCCCGCTGGAACTCCCTTATCATGCGCACCGTGGAAGCTTCCTCGGCCTCATCCTTATATGCCCCCATCCTCCGCCCCAAGGTCAGGGCGAAGTCCGCATAGGCGTTGGGCCAGGCGGTGATGATGTTTCCGTCCTCCACCAGGTCCTGGTCGACGTAGGTCCCTCCTTCGAAGGCGTCCTGCCATTCCTCAAAGACCGAGGTGGTGAACCTCCTTCCGCGGAGAACTCCGGCCTTGCCAAGATGCACCGGGCCTCCGCAGATCGCCGCCAGGAGCTTTCCGTGAGAATTCAGTTCGCGCAGTTTCTGCCCAAGCAATTCGTTCCCGGCAATGACCGCCGGCTGTCCACCCGGAATTATGAACAGGTCCACATCTTCCGGTCGCAGATCCTCCAGCAGACGGTGGGGCCGGACCCGGAACCCTTCCATGGTCTCATGATCGCGCATTTCCAGCCCATATGTGGTCACCTCCCCCTGTCACCTCCCCCTTGTCCTTGAGTATCAAGGCTGCGAACACCACCTCGAACTGGGCACATGTGTCATAGACCAGAACACCGGTTTTCATTGTATCGCTCGATGTCATCCGTCTCAGGGAATATAGTTGTTCCAGTCCGTCAGGAATGTCGACCTGAACCGACTGGTTATCGATCTGATGCCATAACCAGTTAGGTTTATCAGGACGGATTCAATATAGAGGTGGCATACCCTGATTCTTGAGTATGCCTCGTATCATCGAGGTCAATTAAATGGTCAAGATTGAACGCGCCATCATCAGTGTCTCAGACAAAGAGGGCATAGTCGATTTCTCCAAGAAGCTGGTCGACCGAGGCGTCGAGATAGTCAGCACCGGAGGCACGGCCTCGCTGCTGGAAAAGAACGGCATCGGCACTCGTTCGGTCGCCGACGTTACCGGATTCCCTGAGATGCTGGACGGTCGTGTGAAGACCCTGCACCCGAAGGTCTTCGCCGGCCTCTTGGCCCGTCGGGACCTGCCGGAACATATGGACCAGATACGGAAGATGGGCATAGACAAGATCGACATGGTGGTCGTGAACCTCTACCCGTTCAAGCAGACCGTCCTGAAACCGGGAGCGTCCCTGGAAGAGATCGTCGAAAATATCGATATCGGCGGACCGAGCATGATCCGGGCGGCGGCCAAGAACTATGAGTCGGTGGCAGTGGTCACCAACCCTTCCCGTTACGCAAGCATCCTGGCAGAGATGGAGGCCCACGGGAACCAGCTTCAGGAGGAGACGTTGAAGGCCCTGATGCTCGAGGCGTTCCGGACCACCGCTACCTATGACTCCATGATATCCCAGTACCTGGGCGGGGCGTTCCCTTCGGAAAAGTTCCCCTCCACCCTCAACATCGGATTCGAGAAGTCCATGGACCTGCGCTACGGGGAGAACCCCGAGCAGACCGCGGCGTTCTATGTCGATCCGTTCAGCACTGGCGTGTCTGTGCCCAGGAGCGAGAAGCTTCACGGCAAGGAGCTTTCATACAACAACATCCTCGACCTGGAGTCAGCGCTCGAGCTGCTGCGCGAGTTCGATAGGCCGACGGCGGTGGTGATCAAGCACACCAACCCCTGTGGCATAGCATCCTCGGACAGCCTCCCGGAAGCGTTCGAGATCGCCTACAACGTCGATCCGCTGGCCGCCTTCGGTTGCGTCATCGGCCTGAACCGGAACGTGGACCTCAAGACAGCCGAGATGGTCGCATCGCATTTCGTCGACTGCGTCATCGCCCCGGGATATGAACCAGAGGCGTTGGAACTGATGGAGAAGAAGAAGAACATCCGCCTTCTGAGGACGAACGGACCGATCGGATTGGATGCCATGCCGGAGCACAAGATGAAGCGCGTCAAGGGCGGCATACTGGTCCAGACCAACGATTATGTCAAAGTGACGCCTGAAACGCTGAAGGTGGTGACGAAGAGGGCACCGACGGATGCAGAAGTGGCCTCGATGATGTTCGCTTGGAAGGTGGTCAAGCATGTATGGTCGAACGCCATAATCCTGGCCAAGGGGGAGCAGGCCGTCGGCATCGGAGCCGGACAGATGTCCCGTGTCGACAGCTCAATGATCGCCTGTTACAAGGCCAAGGAGAAGGCCAAAGGGTCGGTCATGGCATCGGACGCCTTCTTCCCCTTCAGGGACGGCATCGATGAGGCAGCAAACAACGGGGTAACCGCCATCATTCAGCCGGGAGGCTCGATCCGGGATGAAGAGGTCATCAAGGCGGCCGATGAGCACGGAATGGCCATGGTGTTCACCGGTGTGAGGGTGTTCCGGCACTGAGGTCGGGACAATCAGACGAAAACCCTCATAACACCATTCCTACCTGATCCAGCAGATACTAGGCGGGATCGGATCGTCGATGGACTGTTGGTACACATCGGAGAAGCGTCAACGGGATCGCGAGATGTAGGGGCGGGCTGCTGCCAGAGGAATGTGTATCCCCACCGCATCTTTGCGATGCGATATAGGTCGAGCATCGTTACCCTGTCAATCTAATGATCCGCCTCAGTTGGAAATTGGTCGTTATTGGGTTTTGCCGTTGGTGTTGTTCCCATTCTTCATGAACCCTTTGAAGTAGCACACACCCATGTCGCACTCGGAATATTCCAGCTGCAGCGTGGAGTGCTTTATCTGGTATTTTGTCTCCAGGAGGTGCTCGCAGGCCTTCACGATGCACGAGCAGGCAGAGACCGGCTGGTCGCTGACCCTCACATGCGCGCTCAACGCATAGACCCCCGATGATATCGTCCAGGCATGGATATCATGCACGTCCTCCACTCCGGGTATCCTCATTAAAGAGGTCCTTACCTCGGACAGCTCGATGTGGGAAGGGGTGAACTCCAAAAGGATATATGCAGATTGCCGGCACAATCTCGCCGCCCCATACATGATTATCAGGGATATGGCAATGCTGATGACCGGATCGGCGATGGTCAGGTTGAACAGGAAGATGAGCAGCGCCGCGACGATGACCCCGACCGAGGAGAGCAGGTCACCGAGCATGTGGAGGAATGCACCCTTCACATTGAGGTTTTCCTTTGAGCGGTCTCTTAATACGAGGATTCCAGCCACGTTCGCTGCCAGTCCGGCGATCGCCACCAGAAGCATAAGCTCCGAGTCTATGCCGGTGGGATTCGTTAGCCTGCCGACCGCCTCGTACATGATGAATATCGATACGAAGATGAGGGCGACGCCATTCGTCAAGGCCACCAATATCTCCACTCTAAGATACCCGAAGGTCTGCTTCGCCGTTGCCTCCCGCTGCGATACGATCGCTGCCGCCAGGCTCATGGCCAGGGCAAGGATGTCCGTGAACATGTGGCCCGCATCGGAGAGCAATGCCAAAGAACCTGAGATAAGGCCGCCCAGCAGCTCCACCACGGCGAACGTGGCGGTGATGATCAGGACGATCAGCAGCGGTGTTGACAACTTTTTGCCCGGTTCAAAATGGGCATGATCGTGCTCGTGACCATGATCATGGTCTTCATCATGGCCCTCGTGCCCTGCTTCCTCTACCATCATTTCGTGATGAGAATTCCCTCTATTTCATATTCCCCCTCCTTGTACGAAAATCGTCGTCGATCCGGTCCGGTGGGGCTGAGGATCCATGCATGGCTCACCACTTTATCCAGTTCCCGGCTCGTGGCAAGGTTGCTGGAGGTCGCAACGATAAAGTAATTAGCCAAGCAGATGCAGTTATTCTTGAAGGTGGCAGGTCATGAAAAGGTCAATAGGGGCAACGACGCTGATCTATCCGACTCCGGTCCTCATCATTGGGACCTATGGCCGGGATGATAGCCCGAACGCGATGGCGTGCGCATGGGGCGGAATATGTTCATCGGAACCGCCGAGCGTGGCTATCTCGGTCCGGAAGGTCAGGTATACCTACGAGAATCTGATGGAACGGAAGGCATTCACCATCAGCATCCCATCGGAGAGGTTCGTCAAGGAGTCGGATTATTTCGGCATAGTTTCCGGTAAAGCAGAGGACAAGTTCGGCAGCGCCGGACTAAAGGCGGTACCCAGCAAGATCGTGGATGCACCCTATGTGGGAGAGTTCCCATTGATCCTGGAATGCCGGGTCACCCATGTCACCGACCTGGGTGCCCACACTCAGTTCGTGGGGGAGATAAAGGACGTCAAGGTCGACGAGGACTGCCTGGACGAGGAAGGGGTGCCGGACGTCTCCAAGATTCTGCCGTTCTGGTATTCGCCTTCGGACCATTCCTATTACTCGATGGGCATGAATCTGGGTGAGGCATATCGCGCCGGAAGCGAGTTCCGTCATAAGCGTATGAAGGAGTGCTCGCCCACGGTCGGAAGATTCCAAGACCCAGAAGGATGAGGCCCGATTCGCCTGGATTATATAACAGTTAATCGATTCGAATCACGATGAGCGTTTCCGTCAGATTCTATCCCAAGGGCACCACCGTCGAGGTCGAAGAAGGATCGACCCTTCTGGAGGCTGCCTTCCTGGCCGGTGTGGAGGTCAACAGCGCCTGCGGGGGGAAGGGGACCTGCGGACGCTGCCGGATGATCGTGAGCGGCAATTTCGGTTCCAAGCAGACCGACCTTATAATGCCCGATGACTGGAACATGGGCTATCGGCTGGCCTGCATGACCAAGGTTCTCGGGGACACCGTGGCCTATGTCCCGGAGGAGACCCGGCTCAACGAGATGCAGATACTGGAGACATACTTCGGCTCAAAGATCGAAGAGGTCTCACCCTTGTCGTCGGCGGTCTATCTGGAACTCCAACCTCCCACGCTCGACAACAGCGTTGGCGATCGGGAGCGCATCGAATGCGCGTTGAAACTGGAGGCTGGCGCCCTTTTATTCCCGCTGAGCGTCCTAAAGGAGCTTCCATGCACCCTGAGGCGCACCGCATGGAGGGTCACTCCGGTGTTGGACCGCTCCTCCATCAATCCCTCCGTGATCGAGGTCAACGAATGGGACACCACCTCCCGCAATTTCGGTATAGCCCTGGACATCGGAACGACCACCGTGGTCCTTTCGCTGATCGACCTGTCCAGCGGGAACGTGGTCACCCAGGCATCCGCCTACAACAAGCAGATAATGTGCGGGGAGGACATTCTAGCAAGGATCGCGTTCGCCGAGGACGGAGGTCTCGATCGCCTACACCAGCTGGTCATAGATACCATCAACAACCTCCTTACCCAGGTCAGCAACAACTCGGACAAATGCAAGGCCACCAATACCAGGGTATGCAAGGAGGAGATCACCGCCATGGCCGTCGGCGGAAACACAACGATGGTCCATCTCTTCCTGGGACTTCATCCGAAGACCATTCGATACGACCCATACATCTCGGTGACCAACATCCCGCCCTCGGTCAAGGCCAAGGAACTCGGAATCGAGATCCATCCGGAGGCGCCGGTGTACTGCGTCCCCGGAAGGGCCAGCTACGTCGGAGGAGACATCGTGGCCGATGTGATCTCCAGCGGCATGCGGGATCAGGATGGGATCTCGCTCCTCATTGACGTCGGAACCAATGGGGAGATCGTCCTGGGCGGTAAGGATTGGATGGCATCCTGCTCGTGCTCGGCGGGACCGGCGTTCGAGGGCGGGGAGGTGGCCTGCGGCATGAGGGCCATGCCCGGGGCGATCGAGCGGATATCCATCGACGGCTCGTTCGGCGTCACGTATTCCACCATCGCTGGCCAGAAACCGATGGGTCTGTGCGGTTCAGGCCTCATCGACCTGATCGCCAGCATGTTCCGGACCGGGATCGTCGACAAGAAGGGAAGGATCCAAGAGGTAAGGACCGACCGGGTCAGGAAGACCGACAACGGCCGGGAGTTCGTCGTAGCCTGGGCGAAGGAGACAGGACAGCCGAAGCTGAAGATACCGCCTTCGATGAACGGAATGATCACCAAGGCCCTGCCGGCGAAGGACATAGCGGTCAACGACGATGACCTGGCCAACATAATCCGGACCAAGGCTGCGGTATATGCGGCGTGCGAAGTGCTGCTGAAGAGCGTGGACATGACCTTCGTTGACCTGGACCGGATATACGTCGCCGGCGGCTTCGGCAACTACATCGACGTCAATAACGCCATCACCATCGGCCTGTTGCCCGATGTCCCAAGGGACAAGTTCAGCTTCATAGGCAACGCTTCCCTGGGCGGGGCCAGGCTGGCCCTGATGTCACAGAGGAAGAGGGACGAGGCCCTGGAGGTGCATCGGTCCATGACCTATCTGGAACTGACCACCAGCGCATCGTTCTTTGACCGCTTCACCTCGGCATCGTTCCTTCCCCACACGGACCAATCGCAGTTCCCTTCTTTGGAGAACCTTTCACAGAAGGGCGAATGAGATGATAATCGACACCCATGTGCACATCTGGAAACGGACCATGCTTCCGGACGTCATGATGAAGGCATACCTCGAACCGCTGATACTGCTCGACCAGATGTTCTTCGGCGGCCAACCTGGCGAAAAGGATTGGCTGACCGCCGAGACCGAGCCAGGAGAACCAGTAAAGACGATGGACCTGGCGAAGATCGACAGGTCGGTCATCCTTCCGTTGGACTTCGGACTGGTCGGTCCGGTGAGGGAGAACATCGAACAGTACAACGACTGGGTCTTCGAGTATTGCGATTCCTTTGGCGATCGGCTAATCCCATTCGTCGGAGTTGACCCTCAAAGAGGTCGGGAGGCGCTCCGCCTGGTCGACAAATACGTCAAGGCACACGACGCCAAAGGGGTCAAGGTCTATCCATCCACCGGATGGAGGCCGAACGATCCGAAGATGGCGCCGTTCTTCGACCTGATCGATGAGCTGGGCCTCATCCTGGTCACGCATGCCGGGGCCAGTTGGGGTCCTCTCAACGACGAGCTGGCCCGTCCTGAGCTGTTCCATGAGGTGGTGTCCAAGCGCGAGAGGATGAAACTGGTGATCGCTCATCTGGGCGGCAAGTACCGGGAGGAACTTTACCAGCTGGCTTCCATAAGGTCCAACGTCTATGCCGATTGCTCGGCCCTCCAGGGATGGCTGCCCTCGCAGCCGGACATGGCCGAGGCCCGGTTGAGGGAGGCCTCGGAGAGAATGCCCGACCGGATCTTCTTCGGCTCAGACTGGCCATTGTTCGACCTGGCCTATTGCCAGTCCAACTGGGTCGAGTTCGTCAAAGAAAGGAAGTGGGGGACGGACGAGGCCAAGGAGAGGCTTTTCTCCGGCAACTTCCTGAAGATGATGCGGTCCTGATCAGGCCCTTAGGCGCCTGGCCATCTCCATCGCCGAATTCAGTGCGATCGAACCCTGTTTGGTCAATGAGAATGGGCCACGGTTGACCTTGCGGTTGACATAGCCGGCGTCCAGCAGGGATTTCATATGATATTGGAGGTGACCTGTCCTGAGATTCAGTCTCTTGCTCACTTCGGTGAAGCTTAGATCGCCTCCGGACAACAGCATGAGGATCTCGACCCGGGCCGGGTGTGATAGTGGGTCTAGTGAACGGAAGACATCCTCCGCCGTCACCGGTTGTTTGATCGGCAAAGAGCCTCCTCCATCGGCTGCCATCCGTAGCTTTTCCGATAGGGCGATCCTTTCCCTGACATCGTCCATAAGACGCAGGCAGTCGTCCGAACATCCTTCGTCGCCGCAGGGAGAGGCTATTCCACGAATGTTCTCCTCGAGCGATGAGATGAGCTTCAATGCGCCGTCGGTATCGCCCGCCAGGTAGGCGGCCATGGCATCGGAGGCCACATTGTTGACCGAGTCCAGGCATCGTCCCCGGTTCTCGCATGTGGACTGGCCTCTCAGCTTTCCCAGTTCCCGGTCCAGCATGTCACGTCCATTCTTGGAGAGGGCATCCCTGATGACTCCATCCATGCTCGAGCGCATCATCTCCTGGTTGGACCTCTTCAATTCCTGCCCGAGGGAATCCATCTCCACCCTCAATCTCTCTAGCCGGACGACGATCTCTTCTTGGTTCATCTCAGGGTGTAATAGGTTTCTATTAAATAATAATACTTATTTATTAGCATAATCATTGTACGTCAAGGTGCAAATAATGACAGTCAAGCTCCCAGAGGAAGTCGCTGCGTTGTTGAACGATCCGAAGTCCGTCAAGGTCCTGACCACGGTCGCCGCCGACGGAACGCCCCACTCGATCCGCGTCGGAAGCATGGGCGCACCGGCCCCCAACCTGATATCCGTTGGCGCCGTGCTCATGAAGACCTCCAACGCCAACCTTCAGGCCACAAAGAAGGCCAACAAGCAGATATGCATACTCGTGAACTCGGAAATGAAGGCCTTCCTGGTCACCGCCACCGTCAAGGACAACCTGACCTCCGGACCGCTGTTCGACGGCACCAACGCCGCATTGAAGCCCCTCGGCCTCTCGGCAAGCGCTGTATGGACCTTCGAGCCGACGGGCGTTTGGGACGAGAGCGCCAACTACAACGCTGGCAAGAAGATCGCTTAAGCATTCAAACCCTGGCCGGGCGAACGGCCGAATTGATTTTTTTAATCCAATCTTACTATTGATGAGTCGTGACTCGAGCATAGACAATCGTCGTTGCGACCACGACCATTGCCGTATGCCCCCATGGTTATACTCAAATATTGAACTCAATGGTTCCCTTAACGGCGGGATCAGGATGTTCGGGAAACCAGCGTTGCTCAGCAATTCCACGTTGACCGTGGAGGAGCAGAGGTACCTCAGGCATACAAATGCCATGTTGAACATCCTTGGCATGATGATCGATTATGAGGACAGCAACAAGACCGCCATGACCCAAGAGCAGATCGTCGGATCATACCGGAACGCGGATTTCAATGCCGAGAGCGTTCTCTTCGAGATGCTTGACCTGGCCTACGTATCGTGTTCGGTCATCGTCTCTCCTGAGCAGCGTTCCAAGAATGTACAGGTAAAATCGATCTGCTACGCCTGGGGAACGACGTTCTTCGGCAGGGAATGGTATGTCGGATCAAAGACCAAACGCGCAGGGTCATGACCGGGCATCAGTTGCCTCCATCGATCCAGGCAGATGTCGGTTGTGCCTCATAAATTATCAACACATGTGCACAACATAGTCCAGCATCGCCGACAAGGAAACTTTTTGTATGCCCGGTAAAATAGAGTGGGCCATGGCCTGGAACTGCGCACCGACGTGCATCGGATCGATGCCCTTCAGCGACCCGATCAAAGCACTCGACGAGATAGTCAGCCGGCTTCATGAGGTCCCCTGCTGGCCCCAGCTGCCTGCCCGCGGATTCCAGGAGAATATGTATGCCCAATACGCCACGAACCTGCCGGGAGTGGTCATCGACCGGGAGAACAAGAGGGTGACAGTGGACCTGGGCAGCTACGATCCGGAGGATTTCTACAATCGGATCATAAACGATGATGTGGACAGCTTCGCCTATCCGGAGGACTGCTTTTCCGGGTTCTATGAGCTGATGAAACGAAAGATGCCATCTGGTGTCGTCGCGGTCAAAGGCCAGGTGATCGGACCGGTAAGTGCCGGCCTCCAGATAGTGGACCAGAACGGACGGCCGACGATATATGATGAGGCCTACGGGGAGATCATACGCAGAAATCTGAACATGTGCACCCGATGGCAGGAGCGTCAGCTGGCCAAACTCTCGGACAAGGTGATCATCTTTCTCGACGAGCCTTCTCTATCTCTGATCGGAACGCCCTTTGCCTCCGTCTCGGCGGACAATGTCATTTCCTGGATAGATGAGGTGCTGGAAGGGGTCAAGGCGGTACGTGGGCTGCACTGTTGCGGTAACACTGACTGGCCGATGGTCCTCTCGACCAGTGTGGACCTGTTGTCGTTCGACGCCTACAACTACGCCTTCTCGGTCTCCCTCTATCCAGAACAATTGAAGGCTTTTCTGGAACGGGGCGGCACTCTGTGCTGGGGGCTCATCCCCAATATGAGCCACCGCTTGGAGAATGAGAACGTGGACACAATCATGGCGAAGTTCGATCATACGATCAACGAACTGGTGGCCAAAGGTCTGAACCGGGACAGGCTGCTCGAACAGTCGATGATCACGCCGGAATGTGGACTGGGCGGTCTCAGCGAGGCCGAAGCCCTTCATGTGCTGGATCTGCTGGTCGGCGTATCCGAGGCGATACGATCGAAGAACGGACTGGAGGATTGAGGTGACCTTCATCGTGGCCGTCGCCGGCAAGGGAGGAGTGGGCAAGTCCACCCTGTCGGCGCTCCTGATCAAGGTCATCGCCGAACGGACCAGAACGGTGGTGATGGCCATCGATGCCGATCCGAACTCCAACCTCGGCGACAAGCTGGGCATGAAGGTCGAGCATACCATCGGCGAACTGAGGGAGGACCTTCTGCGCAAGGCCGATGAGCTGAGCGCAGGCCTCAGCAAGCACGAGCTGGTCCGTTACCAGATGGAGATGGCGAAGGTGGAGGGCAGTAACTTCGACCTTCTCACGATGGGACGGCCGGAGGGCCGCGGCTGTTATTGTTACATCAACAACATCCTGAGGACGTTCATCGATGAGGCGATGGACGCATACGACTATGTGGTCATCGACAACGAGGCCGGCATGGAGCACCTCTCCCGACGGACCACGAAGAGGATGGACGTGCTGCTGATCGTTTCCGACGCCACAAAGCTCGGCGTCGAGACGGGAAAGAGGATAATGGCCCTGGCCAAGGGTATGGAGATCGAAGTTGGCCGCAGTGTGCTGGTGGTCAACCGGGTCCAGGGGACGGTGGCGGACGCGGTCAGGCTGGAGATAGACGCCGCCGGATTCGGCTCGGTGGTCTACCTGCCGTTCGACAGGAAGGTCGAGGAAATGGCTGTCACCGGCTCTCCGGTGGTCCAGCTTGATACCTATAGTCAGTTCTATCGCGCCGTCAATGAGCTCGCCAGCACTCTGAAGTGATCAGGCCGTTCCTTTGGTCAAGGTCTTCGATATCAAAAGATTGAAAAGGCGCCCCCGGTTGTCTGGCTTGGTATCAGGATGGGAAAAATAGCGAGCCTCTTCGACCGTTCGCGCACCAGTACATGGTTCGCTCTGCTCATGGTCTTTGTCGCCACGCGCAGCGTTATAGAGGTCTGGACCGGTTCTGATCAAGGCGATAAATATCTGGTCGTGGCGCTGACTGCGGTGGCAACTGCAACCTATGGTTTGCTCCGGTTCGTCGAACTGCTCGCGTTGCCGGGATTCAAGATGAGATATCTGGTAAGGTCGTTGAATGTGACCTTCATGGCCATCATCCTGTTGGGAGAATACATCTTCTCCGACACCCTCGGCCGGATATTGGTGCTTCTGTCCCTGATCGCCATCGAGATCAACTTAGTATCCATTTTCGCCGAATATACCGGAAAGTTCAAGCGTTTCGCTGGATTTCTGAAACGGGAGAAAGGGTGGAACGGCGGCATTGTCGGAGCAAAACGAACTAGGTAATGCAAAGGTGTTCGCTGGAAATGGCATCTGATTCAAGGATACAGTGGGCCCCGATCATGCTGATCGTGTCCCTCGTCGCATTCTTCTTTGCAGTGTCACTTGTCGGTTTTGAGGGTTTCAACGTCATTGTCCAGAAGAACCAAGGGCGCTTGATGGCTTTCTTCTTCCTTCTCTTCGTCTCACTGGTCTCCTCTTGGGGGGCGTTCATCAATTCGCTCCGGCAGTTCCGTTTCTATGATGACCGGCGATGGGCCTGGTTCTATTGCTTCTTCACAGACCTGGTGGCCACCTTGATCACGGTCGGCGCTCTGTACGCTATCTTCGCTGTCGTGAGCATTACGGTAAAATAGTCTGCGAAACACGATCTGGGCACATGTCGATATGGATAGGGTTCGTCACTCCAGCGATTTGAGCATCTTGGGGAGCCCCGACGACTCCTTCGGCCCTACCACGATCTTCATGCCGGTCAGTTCTGCAAGCTTCGGTGACATGCGTGCCACCATCCCCGGTATGATCAGGACGTTCTTCTTCGACTTAGTCCTGGCACCGGATCTGTCCATGTCGTGTACGACCCCTTCGGATGTGAGCTTCCCGGCGGCGAATGCCGTCAGGACGCTGAGCCCTTCGCAGTCGACGACCTGTAACCAGACCGGCACCTTGCTCTTATCGATGTCCCCCAGCACGGTGAAGTAGGTGAGCGAGAAGTTCGTCGTGAACAGGATGGGCGAATCCTCCGTCGGATTGCCGATGGGATACAGGCCCGGTTTGACCTGGATCGGCACCTGGGGATCGGTGTAGATGTTCTGGCGCAGCACGAACAGAGGTATGGCCATCTGGGGCAGGAGCTCCTCGAACACCACGATCGACCCGTATTTCATGGTCGAGATCAGGCCCATGGTGACCCCCCGGTTCCCGGCCGGAGCGTTCACCAGCAGAGGATATCCCAAGCCCCGGAACGTCTTCTTGACGGAGAGCTTGCGGATGACGGTGCTCTTCTCGATCAGCTCCTTGAGAGTGCCGGGAGCGAAGTCCAGGACGATGTCCTCGATCCCCGCCAGCTTCACCTTGGCAACCATGTCGGCCAGGTCGTTCAGGTTGGACTCCCTGACCACCAGGGGGCACTTGAACTCCTTGGCCACCGCGGCCATCTCGGTCAGGTTGGCCTTGGTGGCGGCAGATATGAGCGGGACCTTTGCCGAGATCCTCAAGCAAGCCGCCTTGATGGCCGCCGGGTCTTCGCTGGCCAGGATGATCGGCAGTTCGGTCGAGGACGAGACCTTCTCCACCGTCGCCACGAACCTGGCGGTGTCCTTGGAATCGTTCCTGACGCACACCATGTCCAGGGCCATGATCTGACCCACGCGCTCGAAGCGCATGGCGTTGGCCTTCTGGACCCTGGAGACCACATCGTTCTCGGCCAATGTGTCCGGGACGATGATGGAATAACGGACCGGATGGAAGAACTTCTTGTCGTGGCGGTACAGTTCCGTCTCATCGCCCATTTCCAGCGTCGCTTTTCCGGTGCCTACCTTGACCAGACGGATCGGCGGTGCGGACGATGCGGCGAGCGCCTGTTTTCCAGCGTCGGAGACGTACGGGCAATCCTCCAGCTTAGCCTTCTGGTTGGCCAGCTGCATGGCGAACGCCAGGCAGGTGGGGTGCTTGCACTCTCCGCAGTTCTTCTTCGGCAGGTGCTTGAAGATCTCGATGGCGGTCGGCATATCAGTTCCCTCCCCTGAGATCGTCCAGCGCCTCACGCACGATATCTGCCGCTCCCGGGTGCCTCATGACCAGTATATCGGCCCCGGAGACCAGCGCCGCTATCGCGGTGGTCGCCTCCCACCAGATGCCCCTTTCCTTGGCGTCCCCGTAGCCGACGATGTCGTCGGACGCTTCGGCCGATTTCCACGAGGCGGTGGAGTCGCACAGCATCGGCTGCTGCAGCATGCCGTCGCCCATCAGGGCCGCCAGCCGGATGCGTTCGTTAACGGAATACGAGTAGTCCAGTCCCATGCCCAGACCGGCCATCAGCGGGTCCATGGCTATATTCTCCTTCTTCACCCCGAAATCGGTGAGCAGGATGGTGATCTGCTTCGCCAGGTTGATGTCCAGGTTGGAGAAAGCGATGAGCGGATGATCGTTGGCCATCGAGGCCGCCGATATGGATTTGTAATGCCCTTCCTCGGCGTAGCCGAGCAGCAGCCTTTCCTTCGGCGCGATGTTGCTGACCGCCTCCAGCGTCTTGGCGTCCTTCTCTTCCTGGCCGCATCCATAGACGATCAATGGGACATCGACCGCGGCCAGCACCCTCTTGACGGTCTCGGCGGCCGATTCGGGGGATGCGTTCGCCTCCTCCGGGTTGGTCGACAGGAGCTTCAGGCAGATGACCTCGGCGTGGTATCTCTCCACCCAGGCCTTGGCCCACTGGACCGGGTCCTTGACGGCGTCCCCGAAGAACTCGGCGACCGCCTTGGGAAGTTCGTCGGTGGTGTCCATGACCTCCCCGGCGATGACCTGTCGGTTAGGTGATGTCCCTTCGTACGAAAGGAAGGGCATGCCGTTGCTTCCGCCCACCAGGACCTTCTTCCCCCTTGAGCCGCCCTTCTCCGCCGAAGCGCCTAGCTCCAGTACGCCGATCTTGCCCGTCCACTTCTCCTTGGGGATTGGAACCTCGACCATGTCAATGACCTTCCTGATTGTTACTGCAGCAGCGGCGGCATCCTCAAAGCTGGGTGGTCCACCTTGGCCATCCACTCGGTCAGTCCGTCCGCTTCCGTGGTGACCGTCTCGTCCGCGATCTTGTCCACGAAGTCCGGTTCGCCCAGTTCCGCCGCTCTCTTCTCCAGCGTTCCGCGCATCGCTTCCTTTAGATCCTTTGGCATCCACGCGATGCGGAGGAAACCGCCGTCGGCTGGGATGAATTTCTTGCTGATAAGGTATTTCCTGCCGACGCCGATGAAACCGGGGGTCTGCTTTCCGCCGCCGATCGAACCGGCCAGCGTCGAGAACTTCATTCCGACCGGGGTCATGCCCGGGAACTCCCGGTTGACCACTATGACCGCCTGGACGTCCGCGGTCATGGCCACGATGCACTCGAAACAGCCGCAGGAGGTCATCGGGTCCTCCATCAGAGTATAGGCATTGAACCGCTCCAGCTTGTGGTGCGTGAGGTCGTAGACCGCCTGGTTGACCCCGGTCCATTGGCCTTTGACAGCGTCAACCGTTTCGCCCTTCGGTATGGGCTGGTTCGGTCCGGTCGGTGATATCTCCTTGCCGGTCTTCGCGTCCAGATAGTTGATCGCCCCGCACAGACCGAGCCTTTCCGGCGTCACGATGCAGATATGATCAGGCGCGAACGACTGGCACATGAGACAGGAATAGAACGTGTCCACCGCCTCGTCGGTCAGGCCGGCCATCCGGGCGTCCCTCTTGGCGTACACCTCCATGGCCTCCGGCTGCCGGCGCCTGATCTCCTCCTCATCGGTGACGATGGTGACCTGGACCCGGCTGATGATGTTGCCGAACTCCTCTTTCATCTTGGTGATGAGGATGTCCCCGAAGTGCTTGAAACGGAAACCGGCGGCCACCGCGTTCTTGCTCAGACGAAGCCAGTTCAGGTTCCTCTGTCCGGTGTGCCAGACCCCCTCGGCGAAGTTCAGGAACAGGTGGATCCGGCGCTCCATCACGGACTCGAAGTCCTCCTGCATCTTCTTGCCGTAAACGTCTATGATGATGGCCAGCGGAGTGATCGAGCCTTCGGCCATCTGGTCCACGTCCTTTCCGATGACGGTGACCTTGCCGTCCTGGACGTCCGCCTCGTCCCTCATCCTGAGCAGCTCGAAGGTGAGGGTCTTCGAAGCGCCTCCCGCCTCCACGTAGGTATCGGGACGGCGGACCGTCTCCCCCTCGAAGGCTGCCCCATAAGCCACCGGAACGTCCACCGATGCTGCCTTTACCTTGATGTCCCTCAGTTCGATGGCGGTCTGCAGCATGTTTTCCGGGATCTGGGTCACGAAACGGTCCGGTATGCCCTCCAGCATCTGATCGGCCACCACCGGGGAACCGTTCAGAAGTACCGCGAACTCGGCCGATGCCTTGATGGCGTCCAGCGGTCCGAGCTGCAGGACGAACACCTTCGGACGTTTCTTCATGTAGCCTTCCAGGCGTTCCCGGTCCCCCCTCTGCACTCCGCCGAACGAGAGCGCCGCCCGGATCGCGAAATTGAGCGCATGGATCACCTGGGTGAACTCCCCGACCGGGTAGAGCATCATGTCCAGGCCCATGTGGATGCCGTTGTCCTTGAGCTGCCTCACGGTGTCGTAGGTGGCGAATATCAGCATGCCCTTGCTCTGACATTCCCTGACCGTCCTGACCAGTTGCTTCGGGTCCTTGGCCGTGCCGACCAGGACCGCCGCCCCGGGGATGGTGTCGTCGACGAAGGCCAGACCCAGCTGCCGCAATATGCGGTCGGGGACAAAGCCGGTGTACATGGTGCCGTCGTAAGGCTTGGCATCGTCGATGTACTTCAGGGACTCGATTATCTCGGCCGCCACCATGGTGGCCTCGCCGGCGATCAGGGCGTTCTCCAGGTTGGGGGTCTCCCTGATCTTGCCGCGCACCTTGCCCAGGATGCCAGGCAGGTCGCCCAGTTTCTTTGCCTCGGATCCGTCCCAGGCATAGATCGAAGGTAGCTCGTAGGCAGTTTCCGGGTATTCGATCTTCTTGTCGTAACCATGCTTCTCGATGGCCACGCCCAGCAACTGGTCGGCGAAGCCGGTGGAGATGAGCGCGCCGTCTATGGCCATGCGGAACAGGCGCTGGTTGGAGAGCTTCTTGCCCTCTTCGACCGAGTAATGGTTATCGAGCGAAAGCATCCAGCGCCGGCGTTCGATGGTGTTCAGCAGTCGATGCGAGGCCTTGTGAGGGTCCGCCTCGAACATGAAGTGGCCTCCGAAGACATCACCCGCCGAATGCTCCAGAACCTCGGTGACCAGCGATGAACCGTGGATATAGTTGATGGTGCCGACGTGGACCGGCATGCCTAGAGCGACGCACCAGGTGCCGATGGACACCGCCTTCTCGTGGTTCGCCTCCGGCGCCGAGACGACGAACGGTATGCCGGAAACGTCCGTTCCCATCCGCACCGCTATCTCCTTGGCCAGGTTTGCCGCCCGGGTGTTGTCGACGCACGAGCCCATATGCCATACCGGAGGGAGCTTGACGTTGTTCTTCTCTTCGAGCGACCGGATGAACGCTTTCAGTCCGGGCCCTGCGTAACTCTCGGTGGCCTCAGCGGATAGGAGGTCGTTCTTGGCGCACGCACCGGCGGAACAGCCGGTGGTCAGCACCAGGACATCGTGCTTGATCATCTCCTTGGCGATGGTCAGGTGGTTGTGGTCCTGGACCGCTTTCTGGTTATTGCAGCCCGCCAGCAGCGCGATCCCGCGTATCTGGCCGGACCTGATGGCCTCGACTATGTGGACCAGGGGGTCCTCCGGTACGAACGGAGTGCACAGCTCCTCGATCTGCTCGGTGCTGAACCCGGCCACCACATCATACTTGACGTTGGGAATCTTGACCTTGGCCGGTTCCCGGCGTTTGAATGCCTGGATGGCCATCCGTATGATCGACCTGGCCGATGCTTCCGCATCCTCTTCCCGGAACTGGACGTGCGTGTCATACGGGATGCGGACGTTGCTCATGGTGGTGATCATCTCGGTATGCATGCAAGAGCAGATCTCCGAGAGCGATGGCATGATGCACTGGTAGTCGGCCACCAGCAGGTCGACCGCACCGGTCGCCAGGGCCAGCTCCTGCGAAGCGAAGTTCGACGCCATGGAGACCCCTTTTCTCATCATGGTCTCGTTCCCGGTGCAGCAGATACCGACTATGTTGATCCCCGACGCGCCCGCCTGGCGCGCCTCCTCGTCCATCGTCCTGGCGACGTCCACGATGATCTCGCTGAGCACCGGGTTATGGCCGTGGATCGCGATGTTGACCGCCTCTTCCTTGAGGGCGCCCAGGTTGGCGTAGGTGTGGACCAGCCGGGGCGTGCCGAACAGTATGTCCGATAGGTCGGTGGATATCTGCATCCCGTTGTAATCGGCGATGGCGCAGCTGATGCCGCCGAAGATGAGCGGCAAGGGATCGGCGTCGCAGCCCAGCGACGTGCGGTGCATGACGTCGGCGATGGAATGGTCGATCGAGTCCGGCATGACACCGAGCGATCCGAGAAGTTCGGTGCGCTGCTTGGTGATGGTGGCGGTGGTGAAGCTCAAGGGAAGCTTCTCGCTCCGTCCATAGTCATCGAACACTTTGACCAGGACCGCCCGGGCCAGGTCCTCTTTCGATCTCCCCTGGCTGCTGATCCCGAGCCGTTCAGATACCCGCCTCAGTTTCTGCTCGTCCTTGATCGAGTATGATGGGGCCTTGCCGTCCAGCACCTTGCGCAGCGTGTCTGCCAGGTGGCGGCCGTGGCCCGAATGGGATGCGGTGCCCCCGGCGATGTGACGGATGAGGTTCCTGGCCACGATCGTGTAGTCCCTTGCCCCGCAGATCCCCTTTTCCGGCTTGCCGCCATAGGGGTTGATGCGGCAGGGACCCTGGAGACAGTTGTTGCAGCAGATCCCGAGCTCTCCGAAACCGCATTGAGGTTGCATCAGCTCGTACCGGTCCCAGGCGGTCTCGATCTTCTTGGCGGCCGCTGTCTCGATGCACTCCTTTCCCCCGGCGTCGCAGGTGCGTTCCAGGGTGCCCTTCCTCTTGGTCGCCATTGGATGATCTCCTGGGGCTGGTCCAAGTCGAGTTGGACCGGTCCTGATGTTCGTGCCATGTTGTGACTACATATTTGCTTTTCGATTCTAACCCCCGGAAGCAGCGTTCGAAAATGATGCTCCAGCATGATAATGGTCAACATTGCTCAAGCGGGAACAGGTCTTGGGGAGAAGGGCATGACCATTGACGATCCTGTGTCCACTAAAGTGCATCGGCCAGGTCGATCTTGCTTGCCAGCACATCCTCTCTCAGGATAGTCCTCATCTTTTCCGGTTCCTCGAACATGGGGCTGTGCGCTGAAAGTTCGAAGGTGTAGAATCCCTTCAGCGGCGCCTTCAGCCCTTCGAAATATGATCTAGCCTCCGTGTAGGAGACTGTATGATCGTGTTTGCCCGAGAAGAAATAGATCGGGATCTCCAGTTCTTTCACGATTCCGGTCAGATCCGTTGCGAAGATGGTGTCCCGCAGCAATCGCATGGAAAAGAACTTGCCCCGCCAGATGTCCATCTTCTCTCTCAGTGTGTACTCTCCGCTCAGCCACGATGGGATGAAAACGCCGGTGACGACCGACCTCATGTCGCGGGTCGTTCCTATGCCCAGACGATGCATTGCCTTGTCACGTATCGAATCGTAGGATGGCGGCAATGGTACGGTCATGGACGGCGCAGCCTTTTCCAGCCTCCTCACCATCCTCCGGTTGCCGTTCTCCCTGTACCTATCGAGCATATACGAGTACGCCTGCATCTCGGACCTGAGCTGGTATGACATCTGGGCCACGCCGATGTAGGCGTGGAAAAGCTCAGGTGCCCTGGCCACCGCCTGTATCCCATAGAAGCTTCCGCCCGAATGGGCCATCAGATAGATCTTATCCTGGCCGAACCGGTCCCGTAGATGATTGGTCATGGCCAGCGTATCCAAGATGAACTGTTCGACGGTCATGGTCTCAGGCGGAATGTCCTTACTATAGGAGAGCCCTGTTCCCCGCTGCTCCCACCAAACGACGGTAAAAAGTTCCTCAAGACCGGTAGTATACCTCTTCGTCAGGAAGAACTCCGGCATTCCCGGACCGCCATGCAGGAAGAGGAGGACCGGATTCATACTGTCCCTACTCCTGATGAACATGCCCTGTTCGATGCCATTGATCTTTACCCAGATCTTCTCGGAGATGCCTCTGGCCGATGGAGCCCTGTCGATATTTGTGACAGGTCCCGATGTGCCTTCACCCATCGTTCCGCCTCAGGAGATGAGCGATCCCGATTGAGAGGTCATGGTCGATCAACAATGTCGTTCCTCCATCGGGATAATGTCCTATGATGGTATCACGGTATCGCTGTCGAAGTTCAACCGGGCCTGAAGGGCCTCAACCCCCCGCATCCTTTTTAATCTGGATAATCCCTCTGTGACCGTATGAGGACCGAACAGCTGCTCACAGTGACCAAGACGCCCGCCGGCATACCGGTCATAACAGAACGTCTTCCCCAGACGCGATCTGCCGCCGTCTCGATCAGTGTCGGCATCGGTTCCCGGGACGAAGGGCCGAAGCAGCATGGCATGGCCCATTTCCTGGAGCATATGCTGTTCAAAGGCACCAAGAACCGTACCTTCAACCAGGTGAACGAGACCATCGAGGAGGCTGGCGGATATCTCAACGCTTTCACCACTCAGGAGATGACCTCGTTCTTCTCTTTCTCCATTGATGAGACGGTAGGTACGGCGCAGGGCCTGGTCCAGGACATCTTCTGCAATCCGCTCATGGACAAGGGCTACATGGAGCTGGAGAAGGGGGTAGTCAAGCAGGAGATAAATAACAGGCTGAACGACCCGGAACGGTACATCAAGAACCTGCTCCTGCGCTCGCTCTTCAAGGGCGGGCCGCTGTCACGGCCGGTGCTGGGCACCGACCGGAGCGTCGATTCGTTCTCTTCCGAGGACCTGCTGGAGTTCCATTCAACCAAATACCGGCCGCCCCGCATGGCGGTGGTCGCGTGCGGGAACATCGACCCGGACCAGGTGCTGGGATGGGCCACGGACTCTCTCGATGGCATGGAAAAAGGAAAACCGGTCAGGCGTCAGAAGCCCAAGTTCTATGCCTCCATCGACGCGTATCCCAGGAAGGGGGACCACATGTACGTGGGATTGGCATTCCCGGGATTGACCGCCAAGGACCCATCGAGCTATGGCCAGGATGTTCTGGCGGCGATCATCGGAGGCGGGGCTAGCTCCCGTCTCAACCGGAGGGTGAGGGAAGAGGAGGGGCTGGTCTACTCGATCTACATGGCACCGTCGTCCTATTCGGATTCGGGCACGGTCGAATCCTACTTCTCCACTTCAGCCGATCGGGTCCAGAGGGTCATCCAGATCTTCGGGGAAGAGCTCAAGCGGCTGAAAAAGGATGGGTTGGCGCCAGGAGAGCTTGAGCGGGCCAAGCATGTGCTCAAGGGAAGCATCCTCAGGAACATCGGGCAGCCCCGCGATGACATGCGGATGTTCGCCTACCACTACATGATCACCGGTGAGGTTCCGTTGATCGATGACGAGGTGAGGAAGTACGAAAGGGTCACGGAGGACGAGGTCATGGGGCTGGCCCAGCAGCTGCTGGTGCGCAAGAACATGACCGCCGCGATCTACGGGGCCAAGAACGTGGCCGAGTCCACGGCGGCGTTCGCCCAGGGAATTGACTTCTGATCACTGGACGACCAGCAGGACCTGGCCGCCCTCGACCGTCTCCCCCGGCTTGACGGAGACGCTCTGCACCGTGCCGGCTACCTCTGACTGGATCTCGTTCTCCATCTTCATCGCCTCGAGGACGGCGACGATCTGGTTCTGAGCGACCGTATCTCCCGCCTTTACCTTGATGGAGATGATCTTGCCCGGCATCGGGGCGGTGATCGATCCCTTGGATTCGGAACCTTTGCTGCTTTGTGAGGCCTCGGCCTCGATCGGGATCGCGGCCATCTCACGGACCGGTTCCACCAGGACCTTCATCTGACGGGAGCTGGTGGTCACGGTGGCGCCCTCATTGAGCGCTCCCTCGACGGTAACCGGCCTGAGCTCCCCGTTGATGGAGACCCCGTTCTCCTTGAGCACGACGCGATACGTCTCGTCCCCTATGGTGACCCGGTAATCGCCGCCGTTCTTCTCCACGTTCACTTCGTTCACTTGCCCATTGGCGGTTATCTTCAGCTTCAGATCAACCACCCTCCCTGCCTCATCTGCTCGCGGCGGGCCACGATCTTCCACTGGTCTTCCTTCCCTGCGCAGACATCGGCCGTGGGCTTCTTCTCGGTGGAACGCATGTACAGGACGGCGACCGCAGCGATGTCCTTCAGGTTGACGCCTTTCTCGTTCATCTCACGGTCCTTGAAGTACTCCATGGCCTCCCTTGGGAAAAGCGCATAGGTGAGGACATCCTCCTCGTTCCGGGCCAGGGCGCCTATCTCCTGCGCCAGCCGGTCATACTCGGGTTCGAGCAGGTCGGCCGGACGGACGGTGATGGGCTTCTCGTCGCCGATGATCTTCTTGCGTATGAGCGGATCGATCTCCGCCGGGGTGCGCCCGTACAGCCCGCGCACCAGGTTCTTGGTCTCGTTGGTGACCATCTTGTACCGCTCGCCGGAGATGACGTTCAGAGTGGCCTGTGTCCCTACGATCTGTGAGGTCGGCGTCACCAAAGGCGGGTAGCCGAGGTCGGCCCGTACCCGGGGGACCTCCTCATAGATCTCCTGGATCTTGTGCTCCTGCTTTGCTTCCTTCAGCTGGGATGCCAGATTGGAGATCATCCCTCCGGGTATCTGGTAGATCAGGGCGTTGGTGTCCACGCCGGTGTGGCCGCTCTCGAAGTCGGAGTACTTCAGGCGCACCTTTTCGAAGTAGTCGGAGATCTCCTGCAGCTTCTTCAGGTCCAGTCCGGTATCGTACTCGGTCCCGCGGAGCATCGCCACCATCGATTCGGTGGGCGGTTGCGCCGTGCCCTGGGACATGGAGGAGATTGCGGTGTCGATGATCTCGGCCCCGGCCTCGATCCCCTTGACGTAGGATGATTCTGACATTCCGGAGGTGGCATGGCAGTGCATGTGCACCGGCAGGGCGGTCTCCTCCCTCAGCTGTTTGACCAGGTCGTAGGCCACATATGGCTTGAGCAGGCCGGCCATGTCCTTGATGCACAAGGTGTCGGCACCCAGATCCTTCAGCCGGTTGGCCATCTCCACGAAGGTCTCGATGCTGTGGACCGGCGAGGTGGTATAGGCGATGGCCGCCTCCACTATCGCACCGGAACGCTTCGCCGCCCTCATGGCGGACTGCATGTTCCTGGTGTCGTTGAGCGCGTCGAAGATGCGGAAGACGTCGATGCCCCGGTCGTGCGCCTTCTGGACGAACTTCTCCACGATGTCATCTGAATAGTGACGGTATCCCACGATGTTCTGCCCGCGCAGCAGCATCTGGAACCGGGTGTTGGGCATTTCCTTCTTCAGCTTGGTGATGCGCTCCCACGGGTCCTCCTTCAGGTACCGCAGGCACGAGTCGAAGGTGGCACCTCCCCACATCTCCACCGACCAGTACCCGATCTCGTCCATGAGCGGGGCTATGGGCAGCATGTCCTCGGTGCGCATCCTGGTCGCCAGCAGCGATTGGTGGGCGTCCCGCAATACCGTGTCCATTATCTTTATCTTCATCTGGGCAGCCTCATAGCGGAATGTTGCCATGCTTCTTGGTCGGTCTCGACTCTCTCTTCTTCTCCAACATGTGCAGGGCGCTGATCAATCTGGACCTGGTCTCCTTCGGTTCGATGATGTCGTCGAGGTATCCCCGTTCTGCGGCCACGTACGGCGACGCATAGGCCTTCCGGTACTCGGAGATGAGCTCGTCCCGCTTCACCTGCGGGTCATCTGCCATTATCAGTTCCTGTTTATAGACTATGTTGATGGCCCCTTCCGGTCCGACGATGGCGATCTCGGCGGACGGCCATGCCAGGTTGATGTCGGTGCGGATGTGCTTGGACGACATGACGCAGTACGCCCCACCGATCGCCTTTCGGGTGATGACCGTGACCTTGGGGGTCGTGGCATCACAGTATGCATACAGCAGCTTGGCCGCGTTCCGGACCAGGCCATCGTACTCCTGTTCGGCGGAAGGCAGATACCCGGGGACATCGACGAAGGTCACGATCGGGATGTTGAAGGAGTCGCAGAAGCGCACGAAGCGGGCGGCCTTTATGGACGAGTGGTTGTCCAATGTGCCGGCGTAGACGGAAGGCTCGTTGGCGACGATGCCGATGCTGATGCCGTCCATGTGGGCGAAGCCTACCACGATGTTCCTGGCCCAGTTCTCCTGCACTTCCATGAACTCGGCGTCATCCACCACTTTCTTGATCACTTCGCGCATGTCGTACCCTTTGGCCGGATCCTCCGGCACGATGGTGTCGAGCGAGTCCTCCCGGCGGTCCGGGTCGTCCTTCCCGGCACCGTGCGGCGCCGTGTCCAGGTTGTTGGACGGCAGGAACGAGACCAGTTTCTTGACCTTCTTGATGCAGTCCATGTCGTCCTCGGCGACGAAGTGGGCGGTGCCGCTCTTGGTGGCATGGGTCATCGCCCCGCCCAGTTCCTCGAACGACACATCCTCCTTCTGGACCGCCTTGATGACGTCCGGACCGACCACGAACATGTGGGACTTGCCCTTGACCATGAAAACGAAATCGTTCATGGCCGGTGAGAACGAGGCGCCGCCCGCGCAAGGTCCCATGACCATGGCGATCTGCGGGATCACGCCGGATGCCAACGCGTTCCGGAAGAATATCTCCCCGAAGCCGGAAAGTGAATCGGCCCCTTCCTGTATGCGTGCGCCACCGGAGTCGTAGATGCCGATTATGGGCGCACCGGTCTTCACGGCGAAGTCGTACATCTTGCAGATCTTCTGCGCGTGCATCTTGCCGACGGAACCGGCGAACACGGTGAAGTCCTGGGCGAAGACGTACACCTGGCGTCCGTCGACGGTGCCATGGCCGGTTACGACCCCGTCACCCGGGACCTTGTGCTTATCCATGCCGAAGTGACAGGACTGGTGGGTCACGAAGGCATCGAACTCCACGAACGAACCGGGGTCCAGCAGAGCATCTATCCGCTCCCTGGCGGTCATCTTGCCCTGCTTATGGTGCTTGTCCTGCTTGTCCGCCCCGCCTCCGGCGCGGGACCTCCGTTTCATCTCCCGCAATTCCCTGTTCGCTTCTTCGACACCCATTTCCTACGCCTCCAGTCCGCTGCTTTGAATTGATGCCCCTCAGTTAACACCTTTTGCCTAAATTATTCCAATCTTACCGATTGGACTTCCTTATGGTGGTCGCTTGCACCGATGACAGCCGGTGTTCGCTGCCGTCCTCCGAGACCAACACGAGCGCTCCGGTGGCATCCACCCCGGTCGCTTTCCCAACGATCGTCGTTCCGTCCGACTCGACCTCGATCTCCGAGCCTATCGTGGATGACCGTCTGGTATACTCGGACGCCTCGAACGTTCCTTTCAGGAACGACGCATAGAAGGTGTCCAGACGGTAAAGGAGAATATTGAGGAACGCCTCCCGGTCGAATACTTTGCCGGCACAGGCGCTCACCGAGGTGGCCCCCGGAACCCCCAGGCTCTCCGGCTCCACGTTCAGGTTGATACCGATGCCCAGAACCAAGTAGGCGATCTCGCTCCCCTTGGACAGCGACTCCACCAGCAGGCCGGCGACCTTCTGTCCGTTGATCTCGACGTCGTTAGGCCATTTTACGGTCGCCCTGCATCCGGACGCTTCCTCGATGGTCTGGGCCACGGGAACGCAGGCGAGGACCGTCATCCGGAGCATGTCGTGGACCGGCACCTTCGGCCTCAGGAGGACGGAAAGATAGACGCCTCCTTCAGGCGATGACCAGGTGCGCCCCATCCTGCCCCTGCCAGCAACCTGGACCTTTGCGGTGACGACCAGGCCTTCCTCCTCGCCTTCGTTCGCCAGGGATTTCATCAGATCATTGGTCGATGCGACCTCGTCCTTGACGATGACCTTTCTTCCGATGATCATCGATAGTCCACTTCTCAGACCCTGATCTCCTTCAGGGCGGTGAGCCTGTAGTTGCCTTTCAGGCCGGACAGCATCGTCCGCAGTCCTTCCTTGAGCGCCTCGGCCCCTCCGGGATATTTGCTCACGTCGGCGACCAGTTCCATGCTCATCTTCTCGTAGTAGACCAGGACCTTGGTGTGCAGGGCCAGAAGATTGATGTCGAACCCCGCCAGCTGTTTGGTCACCTCGAATATCGAGCCGGGCTTGTCCGGTATCTCGATGTCGATCTGGGCCAGCTTGATGCTCGGCCTCATGAACGTGAGGGAAAGGACCCAGGCGTCCGTATCTCCGACCATCATGACCGGGGCGCCGTCCTTGACCCCCTCGAGCATCTTCAGGTAGTCGGCGGGGATCTCGATCTCGCCGTTCTTGATCATCGAAGGGGCTTTGGACGCTTTCTTCAGCGCTTTGGCCTTGACCATCTGGCCTCGACCAGATGTGCCCTTGGTGTAGCGGTCACTGATGTGCGATTCCTTGATCTCCATGGCGTCTATGTTGGAGACGGCCGTGGACTTCTGCTTCTTCAGCATATCGAAGTCCTCCTGCAGCTGGGGCAATTCCCCGAAGTAGCTGAGGTCGACGAGCATCTTCCACACCATGGTGACATTGGAGATCATGCTGATCGAGACGGAGTTGAGAATGTCTATGTTCCTCTCGGAGAGGAACTTGGAGACCTGGGCGCATGAACCGGGAACGTCCAGCATATAGAACGTCGCCTCGCATATCTGACGATAGTTCTCCGGTCCAAAGGTGGAGAGCACGATCTCGTATCCGGTGTTGCCGTTGAAATCGTAGCGGAACATCGTGGAGTAGACCTGGCATCCGTCGACGAGACCCAGCGGACCGCCCAATTTCTCACCGATCTTGACCCTCGAATTGTTCATCCTTCCGAATTCCCATAGCCTCATTTTCGGACCCGGCACGCCAATGACATTTCGCTTGATAAACCTTGTCAATGGCGTTCAAATAGGGTAGCGTATGCTGGCTCGTACTTCTGAGATCACGGTCGTTCCCTTGTGGCCACTTGAGCGTTGGATGAACGCCCTGACCCTATATGGCTCGATCAGAGGCCGGTCTAGTTCGTCCTGCCGTTCCAAAGGGCGCCAAAATCCCGTCGGACAATATCATGAGGCGGCTTCCATCCTTAGGATCGAAAGGGTCATGATTCGAGATCGTGCAGGTGACCATGATCACATCGAGGGATCACATCCAGGACGTCCAGGTGACCACTTCGTGAATTAGTTTTGGGATTCTATTCATCAAGTGTAGGGTCTGACGGGTTTCTATTCTGACATTCGATCATGCTAGGAGGTGATTAACGGTTCGATCGAATCCCATTATGTTAATATTAATGATAGGTAAATAATAGTTGTCCAGCATGACGATCTGTTCTACAAGGACTAACACCGAGTCAACAATCTATATATACCATGTCCTACGTCGCCTCGAAAGTCCGAAATCTGTACTATCCGAAAGACGTACGGTTGTGCCCGGGCAGAGGATGATACACAGATGGATGCCATAAACAGATCGATCGAATCGATTGCCGAGGGCATGTTCCTTACCGCGACCATGTCGAACAAGCTGATCTTCGCGCAAAAGGCACGTGAAGGGATGCCCGGGCTGCCTGCATCAAGGATATTGGTCCTAACGATCCTGAACAAAAAGGGTCCCCAGACCATATCGAAAGTGGCGGACCACATATCCTATTCAAAGCAAAGCATGACCACGATAGTCGATCAGATGGAGAACGACGGAATGGTCGAAAGGGTACCGGACACAACGGACCGAAGGGTCACGCTGTTGAAGATCACCACGAAAGGCATCGAGGCTCTGAACCAGAACAGGGAATTGGCGAAGGAGAGGCTCAAGGAAGGGCTTTCTCAGCTCGAGGAAAAGGACATCGAGCGTCTGGAAGAGGCGTTCCAGACGGTCCTTCAGATACTGCCCTTCGCAAAGCTCACCGCTTCCATGCCGCAGAACAAAGATGAGAACACGGAGAATTGAAATCATGTCCAAGGAAAAGAAAGGTCTCGAGTACGGATGGGTCGTCCTTTCGGTGACCACGATCGGAATATTGATGGCGTCGATCCAGTCGTCGGCCCTGCTTATCTCTCTACCAGAAATGATGAGCAGTCTCCACATGGACTTCCTGACCGTCATGTGGGTGATCCTGGTCTACATGCTGGTGACCACCGTCGCGGTGCCGGTCTTCGGCCGGTTGGCGGACATGTTCGGGCGGAAGAGGCTATACGTTCTGGGCTTTGCCATCTTCTCCCTCGGCAGTCTGCTCTGTGCCCTCGCCAATGCACAGTACCAAGGCTACGACCTGGTCGGCTACCGCATCATCCAGGGCATAGGCGGCGCCTTGATGATGGCGAACGGTGCGGCCATGGTGGTGGACGCCTTCGACGCCCGGAAACTGGGCTTCGGCCTGGGCGTCAACATGGTCGCGGGCGGTGCCGGCATCGTGCTCGGTCCGCTGGTCGGCGGGGCCCTGTCGCCCCTGGGGTGGCAATGGATATTCCTTATCAACGTGCCCCTCGGCGTGATAGGGACCATATGGGCGTTCGTGAGGCTGCGCGAACCGATCAAGATGCCCAAGGGGCAAAGCTTCGACTGGGCTGGAAGCTCGATCTTCACGATCGGACTGACGGCATTCCTGCTGGCCTTGACCTTCATAGCCTTCCCCGGAATGATGGGGATGGAGATGATCTACCTCCTGTTCGCCGCTGGCGGGATCGGGATCATCGCCTTCCTCTACATCCAGACCCGGTCGAGGTACCCGATGATGGACCTGACGCTGTTCCACGACAGGGTGTTCGCCCTGGGCAACACCACCTTCTTCCTGAACAGCCTTTGCCGTGGGGCGGTCCTTTTCCTGCTCATATTCTTCCTGCAGGGGCCGTACGGCCAGGACCCGCTGACGGCGGGCATAAGCCTTATCCCGTTCGGCATAACCTTCATCATAGTCGGTCCGCTGTCCGGCAAGGGTTCGGACCGATACGGTCCCAGGCTGTTCACCATCGTCGGGCTGGTGCTCTCATCGGCGTCGTTGCTCGGCTTCGCCTTCGTGGACCACACCACACCGTTCTGGTTCCTGGTGGTGCTCATGGTCCTGATGGGCATAGGCGGCGGCCTGTTCAGCTCGCCGAACAGCAGCACGGTCATGAACACCGTGAGGCCGGAAAAGAGGGGCATTGCCTCCGGCACCCGGACGATGCTGGGGAACGTCGGGTCGATGTTCTCCTTGGCCCTGGCCTTCCCGCTGGTGCTCAGCAACATCTCCAGTTCCGAACTGGCCAAGCTGTTCATCGTGGGCGGGGGCATGGGCACCGAGGCATTGCACTCGTTCGAGAGCGGTCTCCACACGGCCTTCATCCTGTTCTTCGTCATGTCGGTAGTGGCGGTGATCATCTCCATGTACCGGCCAAAGAAGTGTCCGGAGAACTGCGATGCGCCGGTACCGGTCACGTCTGGAAAGGAGTGAGAAACTTGAGCATGTACCATAACATCCTGATACCCACCGATGGCAGCGAGTACAACCACGCAGCGATAAGCCACGGCCTGGCCCTGGCAAAGATGGCCGACGCCGAGGTCACGGCGATATTCGTGGTGGACGAGTCGGCCATCATGTCCTCGTCGAACGGGGCCTACTTGGCCAACGTCTATCCGATCCTCGAGGAGGAGGGGAAGAAGGCTGTGGAAGAGGTCCGGGAACAGGGTCAGAAAATGGGGGTCAAGGTCACGACACGCATCGACCGGGGATCTCCGGCCAAGGTCATCATCGACGAGTCCGTGGGCTTTGACCTGGTGGTCATGGGCTCCATGGGACGCTCCGGCGTCTCCAAGCTGATGCTGGGCAGCGTTGCCGAGAAATTGGTGAGGTTGTCCCAATGCCCCGTTCTCGTCGTGAAGAACCCCAAGTTCCACGGTTGATCCGCGATCAATGAATCCCGATGGGAAGGACGGCGGCACGAAAGCCAGCTGAAACGTGCTATAGCTGTCGCAGTTCGTATGCGCAGATGACCCGGTCGTTGAGCGGTTCGGTCTCCATCAGGCGCTTGCCTTTCTCGGTGACCCTGACGATGACCCCTTCCTCAACGTCGATGAGGGCGCGGGATGCCAGCTCGTCGATCGCCGTCCTTACCGCGGTTGCTAGAGTGCCCTCGGTGGCGTCCATGGAAAGCTCCTCGATGCACCTGCTTGGGGATTCCAGGCAGTATAGCTCCTTGCTGCCCTCATCATCCTCCATCATAAGAGGATTGTAGAAGCATATCTCCAGGCCATCGGACACGTCCGAGAACTGGGTCTCCCTTTCCCCTTCGGCCGGCCTTACCACCAGTGGACAATGGAGCAGCAGCTGGGTCATGGTGTGGGTCAGGGTCTCGGGAGTGATGTGCACGTCCCGGCAGATGATCCCGGTGTCTATGATCCCCACGTTCGTTCTCTCCAGGCGCGAGGCGAGAGCCACATCGCTCATGACCATCTTCGGCAGGTTCAGGGTATAGACCGCCGTCACCGCCACCTTGGCCTCTTCGATCACCTTCTCGTCCTCGATGACCGTGCAACGCAGGTCGTGAGGTGTGATGAACCACGACCAGTCTTCCCATAGGTCGTCCGGAATGTTTACTAGCTCCATCGATGAGGCGATTATCCCCCTCATTTAAATCTGTATCTTATCAGTCATTCTAGATAGGCAAGCAATCGACCCAGTTATGCGAATGTTATCTCGCCGATTTCAATGGTTCGACAATCGTTTCTCTGAAGAGTCCCATAGACTTTTCTATCTAGGCTAGGTGGGATAGGGCAGGGCCGTTTGCTTCTTGATGTCCGATCTGATTCTTGATCTTCTTAGGTTTCATTTGTTTAAAAATGCGTCTATGTATCTCGTCAATACTTCATTGAGAACGATACTAACGTAATAAATGATAGATTCCGATGATTAGCCGCCTAATCCATAAATAGTGAATCGTTCCCCTTCCTTTCGTTCCCGCAAACGGGAAATGGTTAATGGGGCGACTAAATGAAACAACCAAGATATAGCATTCCGAGGGAGGTCGTGAGATGACCCTTCCCGGCGAAAAAGGTGTAACGAAAAAGAGGAGCGTGAAACCGGTTTATGTTTTCTTGGCCAGCCTATTGGTCGTGGCATTCCTTTTGTCCATATCCTCGACAGCGGTCTCGGCCATTCCTGCCAACGGCAATCATAAGACCGTAGGATTCAACACACCGGGAAATGTCCTGGTAACGGATCAGTTCAACAACCGGGTTATCGAGATCAATCCGCTTAATGGCAATATTGTCTGGAGCTATGGATCCAATAATCCCAATGATATGACTCCGATCGCTGGGCACATAATTGCCCCTAACTGGGCGGAGAGGCTATCGGGCGGTCTGACGATAATGGCCGGTACCGGAACCTCTCTGGTGCCGGACAACCGGGTCATCGTGGTCAATCAATGGGGCGCTATCGTGTGGCAGTATGGCCAGGGCGGTGTGGCCGGCAACGGTCCGAACCAGCTTAACGTGCCTGTCTGTGCCATTCAGCTTCCCAACCATGACATCCTGATCACTGACCAGGCCAACAATCGGATCATCGAGGTCAATCTGTTCCATCAAGTCGTGTGGTCATACGGCCCCACCTCTGGTCCTGGCGCTCTCAACAGTCCGAACAGCGCTGAACTGCTCAAGAACGGTCATATCCTGATCGCGGATGAGGCTAACAACCGTGTCATTGAGATAGACCGTGCAGGTAACATTGTCTGGCAGTATAGCGGCACTATCAATGGCGCTGCGTTCGCCAGCAGGCTGTCCAACGGGGACACGCTGATCACTGATGCCGGCAATGCTCGGATATTGGAGGTCAACCACTGCAAGCAGATAGTATTCCAGTACTTCACGAACACGGACCCCCAAAGCAATCCTAATCCGGCGCCGACCAACGCCGTTAGGCTGAAAAACGGCAATATAATAATTGCCGACCAATTCAACGACCGAGTGTTCATAATCAATGCCTGCAAGCAGATAATATGGCAATATGGTAAGATCAACGTCGTCGGAAACACGACCGGCCTGTTGAACGCACCATACACAGCGTTCGTTATCGGGGACTATACTGGGCAGACAGTACCACCGCACAGTTTCTACCCATACTTTCACTGGGAGAAAGATAGAAGGTGGTGTCGATAAGTCATACCAACCTTTGAAGACGGCCTAAACCTCTTCATTTTCTTCATTATCTGATCATTCTATATAATGTTAATATAGTAGATATCTACTGCGTAGATGTCAACTCAGTAGGGATATACCTACTTTGATGTTCCAGGTGAACGATGATCGGACGACATTTCGTGTATAAAGGCAATCGCATCAGCCCTCCCCAGTTCTTGATGCTGGTGATTCTGAGAAAGGGGCCGATGTACGGTTACGAGGTGCTCAAGGTCCTGCGGGATGAGTTCCAAGGATTCTGGGTGCCGCAGACCGGGGCCATCTACCCGGCACTGAAGAGGCTGGAGGAGCAGAAGCTCATCCTCTCGGACGTGAAGGACGGAAAGGAGTACTATTCACTGACCCAGGAGGGAAAGGAATGGATGCTGGAGAACCTGAAGTCGATCTCCCAGGAGGCCCAGTTCATGGGCCGGTACTTCAGTTTCCTGGGCAGGGCGGCCAGCGAAACGGTTGGCCTCATCCCGGCGACACAGGAGCAGCTTGATGCATCGGTCCAGCTGCCCTTGCATCTAGCCTCCCTGCTCAGGGACGACCTGACGGTGAAGGAACGCCTGGAGATGCTGAAAGGTGCACAGAGGATGATGAACACACATCTTCGGGGCATCGAGAAGGCCATTGCCAAATATGAGCAGATGGACGATTCAGACACGAAGAAGATGCTTATCAAGGAGAGGATCGAAAGGGTCCTCCATGAGAAGGAGAAAAAGGAGTAGGACATAAATGGTAGCGATAATCGAAGTGAAGGACCTGGTCAAGGTCTACAACGGTTCCATCCGGGCGGTGGACGGGATATCGTTCGAGGTGGCCGAGGGCGAGGTCTTCGGATTCCTCGGCCCCAACGGGGCAGGAAAGACCACCACCATCAAGATGCTGACGACGCTCCTGCTGCCCACCAGCGGGGAGTGCAAGGTGTGCGGCTACGATGCGGTCAAGCAGCCGACGGAAGTGCGCCGCTCGATCGGACTGGTCCCACAGGAGCTAACCGTCGACGACGACCTTACCGGCCGGGAGAACATGCTGCTGCAGGCGACGTTGTACGGCGTCGAGCTGAAGGTGGCCAAGGAAAGGATCAACGACCTGCTGAAGCTGGTGAAGCTGGAGGAGGCCGCCGAACGCATGGTCAAAACCTATTCCGGCGGCATGCGGAAACGCCTGGAGCTGGCCGAGGGACTGATCCACCGGCCCAAGGTGCTTTTCCTGGACGAGCCGACGCTCGGCCTGGACATCCAGACCCGGACCACCATGTGGGAGCACATCCGGGAGCTGAAGAAGAGCTCCAACATGACGGTGTTCATGACCACCCACTACCTCGAGGAAGCGGACTCGCTCTGTGACCGCATCGGCATCATCGACAAGGGCAAGATCATGGCGATGGACACGCCGCACAAGCTGAAGGAATCGCTGGGCGGGGACGTGATCTCGCTCAAGGTATCGGGCGAAACGGACTTCACCGAGGCGATCAAGCAGGTCGAGGGCGTGTTCAGCGTCAAAAAGGAGGATGGGTCCTACCGGGTCAAAGTGCTGAACGGAGAGACCGTGACCGCACCGTTGCTGCAGGAGATATCCAAGAACGGCGGCAAGGTGACATACGTCACATTGGAAAGGCCGAACATGGACCAGGTGTTCCTGGAATACACCGGACGTTCGCTGCGCGACGCGGAACAGATGGGCAGCTTCGACAAAGTCGCTAACATGCGCCAGATGAGGAGGTCGAGCTGATGATACGGGAAACATGGGCCCTCACGGTGAGGGAACTAAAGCACTGGTACCGGGCAAAGATCCAGATCTTCATGATGCTGGTGCAGCCGATCGTGTGGCTGGGCCTGTTCGGGCAGGCGTTCGCCTTCCCGTTGGACCCGAGGCTGCTCAACGGCGCGCCGGACTACATGTCGTACATGTCCGTGGGTCAATTGGCCATCATAGCGCTGTTCACCTGCATGTTCGTCGGCATGTCGCTGGTCTGGGACCGCAGGTTTGGGTTCCTGAACAAGCTGCGCGCCTCGCCGATCCCGCGCGCCTCGATCCCCATATCGAGGGTGCTGGCCACGGTGGTCAGGGCGGTCGTCGCAGCGATGCTGGTGCTCATCATAGCGCTGCTGTTCGCACACATCCCGGGACTGAAAGGTCTGACGATCACGGCCAACTTCGGAGTGATGGAGTTCCTCGGAATACTGCTGATACTGGGTCTGCTGGCCACCGCGTTCGCGTCGATATTCGTCGCGATCGCCCTGAGCATCAAGCAGCAGGAGACGCTGTTCGCGGTGATCAATCTGGTCAACCTCCCGCTGATGTTCGCTTCGGCGGCGCTGTTCCCGGTGAGCAGCATGCCGGACTGGCTGCAGGCCGTGGCGAAGGTGAACCCATTGACGTTGGCGGTGGACGGGATGAGACAGCTGATGTTCTCCGGCTCGACCGGGATATACTCGTTGGGAGTGGATATCCTGGGTCTGCTGGTGTTCTCGGTGGTCTTCATCATCCTGGGAATAGTCGTCGCCATGCGCGCGCTGAAGGAGAAGTAAACGATTTAGGGGCGGAAGCCCCGGTTCAATTTATTTATTTCATTCCAGACTGATTCTGGTCACTGAGAATTATTTCATTGGATTATTTCTATACAAAAAGAACATCTTGCGCCCAGATTTCCTCATATCCAAGAACCCGAGTTTGGTCAGAAGGAGCAGGTCTGTCCTCGCTGTTTGATGGACGACATTGAATTTGGAGACAATCTCGGCCACTGTTACAGCCGTATCCTTACGCTTGAGAAAATCCTTGAGGATCTCAGCCTGTCTGAAGTTCAATTCTGGGTGCATCTCGACGATCGCTGTCGCCGTTCTGGCCTCCTCCTGTTTCCTTTTGATGTACGCCTTCGTATTCTCCAAGGCCTTCTCCATGCACTCAAGATTGAAATTTATGAAATATGTCACATCATTTTCATCCGTCTCGGTATAGAGGTAGGCAAGGTTGTACCGGCCCCGACTTTGTTTGATAACCTTCGAGACAGCCATATATTCGAAGAGCCAGTAGCCAGATCTCATGGCTTTCCAGTACATCAGCGCCCTTGCCAATCGACCATTGCCATCGACGAATGGATGGAGATATCCGATCATGAAATGGATCACGATCGCCTTTAATAGCGGGTGCAGATAGCCACCGGAATCGTCATCGTTCGCAAATGCGCATAGCTTCTCCATGTATTCCGGGATCTTGACATGGGATGGCGGTTGGTGGTATATCGTACCCTCCAGGGGGTCCATGACGACCGTCTCGTCATCCTGCCTGAACCGTCCTTCGAATTTTGGGTCATCAAGGGTATCATGCGTTATTAGCCGGTGGAGTTCCAGGATGGATGATTCCGTCAATGTCCGGTCAGCCATCTCCTTGATCCTTTGCATAGTGACATAATCATTGACGATCATCCTCTCGGAATGGGAGCGGGGTCTCCTTCCCTCTCTAAGCATGCGCTTCGCTTCCTTGGTGGTCGTAACAGCCCCTTCCAGTTGACTTGAGGCTATCGCTTCCTCCATCAGCGAACTCACTATGTACCGTTCCATCTCCGATTCATGAAGGGGCTCAGCAACCACGATCGATCCAGACGCTCCGATATCAAGGATGTGGAGGATACGATGGGCCTCCTTGGTGATGTTGTACTGGAGCTCTACATCTCCAAAATCGATGGGATAGGAATTGCCCATCCTCGACAATTTCACAAGGGCCCAGGTATATTCGGGGTCTTGGAGGTCTTTTCTTCTAAGCTCATCCCAATGGATGTAGTCCTCGTCGTAACGTTTTGCCAATTCCAAGGACTTCTTGAATAGACCTTCTTTGATAATTCTGTCCTGCAATTGACTGTAGGGTATTGGCTTCTCAGGCATCTTCATCTTAGCACTATTCGATAAGTAATATCGAACTGGACATAATAACCTATTGCTAATACAATACATTTTAGCAATAATTAGCATTTCCACAAACTACATGATTACTACTAATCTGACATTGATTAGCAGTAATCATCAATGCCGGTATAAGCGCATCCATCTTCACAAATGGCCAATATATGGTCTAAACGGACTCATTGCGATTGTCGGTCACGAATCGATACGGTCCTTGATGAACTGGATTATCGGCAGGAGCGGTTCGATCCCGGGCATGTCCATCGGCGAAACACCGAGCAGGTCCGCGCCCTTGACCACGTTCGAGTTCGGCAGCGTCGCGATGAGCAGCAGGTGCTCCTTCTTCAGCTCCTTGGCCACCAGCGCTTCCTCGTTCTCCGTAGAACACTTGTTCAAAACGACGAAAATGTTCCCGACCCCAATCTCCTTGGCCATCCGGGCGATGGTGATGGCGGTGTCCACCGACCTCATTCCCGGTTCCACCACTATCAGCATGACGTCGACGTTCCTGGCGGTGGAGCGGCCCAGATGCTCCAGTCCCGCCTCCATGTCCATGATGACGACCTCTTCTCCGGACAGGACGTGGGACATGAGCGCTTTCAGAAGCGAGGATTCCGGACAGAAGCATCCGCTTCCCGGCGTCTCGATCGTCCCGAGGACCAGCAACGTCACGCCATCCGGTGCCCGGAGGCCGTAATGGTCAACGATGTCGTCCACCTTCGGGTTCAGCTTGAACATGCCGCCGTAGCTCGACCCGGGCCGTGCCCCGGTCCGTTCCTCGATCAGGTCCAGCATCCCGGACAGCGGCGTGATCGATTCACGTTCGTTCCTATGCACGCCCAGTGCCGACGCCAAACTGGTGGCCGGGTCGGCGTCGATGGCTATCACCTTGCTGCCCTGGCGGGCATAGAGTCGGGCGAGCATCGCGGCGACGGTGGTCTTGCCCACCCCGCCCTTGCCCGCTACGGCGATCTTCATCGTGCTACTTCCTGATGAATACGATCCCATGGCTCATCAGGTTGGCCTCCTTCAGCGTGACCCCGGTCAATACCTTTCGCTGACCGAGGATGTCGATGAAGACCGTCTCGTCACCGTTGATGACGATCCTTGACACATCCTTCATGACCTCCTTCACTCCCCCGTCCTCCTCCATGAAGACCGTCGACTCGCACATGATGATGCCATTGCAGGAACGATACTTAAATTGGTCGGATATTTCCAGGAATGCATGAAATGAGAGGTGTGGCATCCAGTTTTGCATGGTGGGGAACCATAAGCTCAAAACGACTCAGGACGCCACAGAGGAAAAATTACGAAATCAGGGGTATATGATATCTTGCCTTGGTTTAATAATCCGATAATGCAAGGATCAGGCGAACTTCCACTGCGAGAATTTTCCGTTGGACTTCCGGCGCGGCGGTCTGGGGATCTCCTCGATCAATGCGTTGAAGATGTAACGCACCGGTACCCGCTTCATCTGTCCGGTCCAGTAGGGGCATTTGGTGCACCGGAACCCGAGGTCCACCTTCTCGTCGAAAAGGGTCTTGTTCCTTATCTGCACGGTCTCCGAACCGCACACCGGGCACTTGCCCTTGGTGGATGTCTCGGTAGTCTCGCGATAATGGATGTGGAGCTTGATGGGCGCCTTGAGCACGGCCGCCTTGCGGATGCGGATCTCGCTCGCGGTGAAGTCCGAATCCCTCTTCTTCAGCGCTTTGTGCACCAGCTCGGTGAGCATCCTCTGGGAGTCGACGGTCTGCTTCTCCCGGATAACCTCGGATATCGCCTCTACCAATATCTTAGACGGCGGTATGCGGTAGCTCATTCGGGCCCACAATAATCTGTGAGTACACATATTTTTCCGATGATGTGACACTTCGTTCGTGCACCGGTCTTCATCATCCGTTCCGGACCCGGCGTCTACGGAAGGCTCACCGTTCCCGCATGACCAGACGTTCCGATACGTAGATGCCGAGGATGATCAATGCCATGCCGGCGAAGGTGAACACGGTCACCGCCTCCCCGAGCACGAGGGCGGCCAGAAGAACGCCGGCCAACGGGTTCAGGTAGATGAACATGCCCACGGTGGAGGCGGGCAGCTTCTCCACTCCGTTGTTGTACATGAAGAACGCCGCCAGCGAACAGAATATGGTCAGGAAGGCCATCGCGATCCAGGTGTCGCCCACGAACGCCGTGGGCGGGGTCATCGGTGAGAGCAGCAGGAACGGTAGCATCTCCAGCGCCCCGAAGATGAACACGTAGTTCAGCACCGTCAGCGTCGTGTACCTCTGGTTGATCGGCTTGCCGATGACGGTGTAGACGGCCCAGACCACGCAGCTGAGCAATGCCACGCCGTCGCCGAGCAGGTTGGCGGATAACGCGAACCCTCCGGACATGACCACGAAGGCGACGCCGGCGAACGCCATCACGGTCCCGAGCAGCTTGTTCCGGGTGACCTTCTCCTTGGTCATCAGGGACGAACCGAAAATAATGAAGAAAGGGGCCAGGCAGAAGATGAGCGTGAAATTGGTGACGCTGGTGTTTTCCAGCGCAAGCACCTGCAGGAGGAACTCCAGCGGGATGCCCAGGAACGCCAGCACCGCGAGCAGCGGAAGGTCCCTCATCTTTACGGCCAGCGCCTTGCGCCCCTTCCACAGCGAGGTGATGGCGAACAGTATGATCGCCGCCACGGAGAACCGATAGGCCACGATCTCGAAGATGTCCAGCTGGGTGAGCGCTACTTTGACCGCCACCCCGGACGCGCCCCAGAAGATGTTGGTCAGGACCAGCCCGATGAACAACCAGAACGCCCAGCCATCGCTATGACGCCTGTCGGTTTCTTTGGGGACCTCATCAGAGCTAACGGTATCGCCAGGCCCTCGAACACGCTCCCCATATTTGATGCTTCCAAGATAACCGATTCGTCATAAGAATGGCTGAACTCCCCTGGCCACATGATATCCGCCTACTGAAAAAAGAAATAGCCAAGGCATCCATTGATTCCGGGATATCATGTCAAAGGCTAGGGTCATCATCATGGGAGCGGCAGGCCGGGACTTCCACAACTTCAACACCTACTTCCGGGACAACGAATCGTACGAAGTGGTGGGCTTCACCGCCGCTCAGATCCCGAACATCTCCGACCGGAAATACCCTGCGGAGCTGGCCGGTAAGCTTTACCCTGACGGGATCTTGATCCATCCGGAATCGGACCTGGTGTCGCTCATTCATAAGGAGAGGATCGAACAGGTGGTGTTCGCCTATTCCGACATCTCCCACATCGACCTGATGCACAAGGCGTCGCTGGTGCTGGCGAACGGCGCGGATTTCCGGCTGATGGGGAATCCGGCGATCACCCTCCAGTCATCCAAACCGGTGATCAGCGTCTGTGCCGTACGTACCGGGGCGGGCAAGAGCCAGACCACCCGGAAGATCTGCCGTTTCCTGAAGAAGAAGGACCTGAGGGTGACCGCGGTGAGGCATCCGATGCCCTATGGCGACCTGGTGAAGCAGGCGGTGCAGCGTTTCGCCACGTACGAAGATCTTGACAAGAACGATTGCACCATCGAGGAACGCGAGGAGTATGAGCCGCTCATCGACAACGGCATCGTGGTATACGCCGGGGTCGACTACGAGAAGATCCTTCGGGAAGCGGAGAAGGAGTCGGACGTGATCATCTGGGACGGGGGGAACAACGACACCTCGTTCTACAAGTCCAACATCCATATCGTGATCGCCGACCCGCATCGGCCGGGGCATGAGCTGACCTATCATCCGGGAGAGACGAACGTGCGCATGGCGGACGTGGTGGTCATCAACAAGGTGAACACCGCGGACCGGAAGGACATCCTGACGGTGAAGGAGAACGTGAGACTATTGAACCCTGGTGCCCAGATCATCGAGGCGGCCTCGCCGATAAAGGTGGACGACCCGTCGATGATCCGCGGCAAGCGTGTCCTGGTGGTGGAGGACGGTCCGACGGTGACGCACGGCGGAATGGCCTACGGGGCCGGCACGATCGCCGCCGAGGACAACGGGGCGAAGGAACTGGTCGATCCGCGGAAATATGCCGTCGGCTCGATAGCCGAGACCTTCCGGAAGTTCACCAACCTGGGGCCGATACTGCCGGCTATGGGCTATAGTGAGTTACAGGTCCATGAGCTTCAGGAGACCATCAACAACACCGAATGCGACGTGGTGGTGGCCGGCACCCCGATCGACCTGAACCGGGTGATAAAGGTGAACAAGCCGATAGTCCGCGTGCATTACGAGCTGGCGGAGATAGGCCATCCGACCCTGGAGGAGTACATCGACCAGAGCCTGGGGCCGCTGCTGGAGAAGTGCGACGACATGTGCAAGATACTGTGATGGTTCGGTCGACCGGACCCAGTTTCACTCAACGATGTCCGGCAGGACCCGCTCTTCGGGATCATCGTAATGTTCCACTTCGATGGTCACGTTAGGCTTGATTCCGGCCAGGGCAGGCAGGACGTGATTGAGGATCTGTTCGGCGGTCGCCTTGAATCTCCGCCCTCGCATGCTCACCTTGCACCAGCCGTCCTTATCCTTGTAATAGAACTCGGTGGAGTTCTTGCCCTTGATCTTGATGACATAGGTCTCGTTGGTCAGGTTCATGGTTCGCCTATGGCGAGTCCGAATCATCAAGATTTTGCCAACCTATTCACAGCTGGTGGAAGTTGGACTGGCGAAATGGTTGGATCCTTAGGAAATATAGAGGCAAGAATGATACCCATCATGAACTGCCAAGGTACTTTGTATTCTATCCAAAAAGAATGAAATAGTGTCTACCGCATCGACTGGATGCTTGCGGGGGTAGCCAAGCTCGGCCAACGGCGCAGGACTTAAGATTCTGTCCCTAGCGGTTCGCGGGTTCGAATCCCACCCCCCGCACTTTTAGCTCCGGGGTTATATCCATATTGAACAAATGTCCCATTTTATAATAATTCTAACAATATAATGAACAATTAATAGCCCCTTTATGTCGTCGCCTTCGGGGTCTATTCAGACGTCAGCAGTCGCTTCAAAATACCCCTGAATGTATAGTAATTATTGACATTTGTCAGCGGTGAATTTGCGAATGAATAACATTGTTCCTTCAATGTACGAAATCGACCTTAATGTTGACAATGGACGGTTGGTGGGAACGTCCCTCGGACAGAACCCGAAAACAACATGACTAAAGATCTAATTGGCGATCATTAAGGTCCGTAAGGCAGGATAATCTCTAAGTTAGGATAATGATATGATATTTTGATTATTAATTGAAAGGTCTCTATCTATGGCAGTAAGATTGGAGCAATTGGATTCAGGATTCGATTTCGAAGCCCATAAAAGGAAGGCCATGGAAGACTATGGTAAAATCCGCCTTTTGTATCTGCAATTTTCCAATGTGGTCAAACATATCATGGAAAAGGCCTTGGCTGAAAAAAAGGTTAAAGTCAGTTCGATAGAGACACGGGCAAAAAGCATTCAAAGTTTCGGAGAGAAGGCTGGGGAATCGTCAAAGAATAACCCAAACCAACCCAAATATGCCACACCGATGAAGGATATTAATGATATGGCAGGGATCAGAGTCATAATATTTTTCCCAAATGATATAAAAAGAGTGGACGATTGTATAAGGACTGAGTTCGGCGTCGAAAAATATGTGGAGCATTCCTCTTCGAAGTTTCAGGAGGAGCAAGGGCACTTTGGTTATCAAAGTAAGCATTTTATAATTCGTCTAAAGAGTCGACGAACCGTTCTTCCGGAATATCGACCATATAAGGACCTGAGAGCCGAGATCCAGGTTCGAACGGTCCTCCAACATGCATGGGCTGAGATAGAACATGATATCCAGTACAAGTCACCAACTAACATTCCTGAGGAACTGAAGGGGCGGTTTTCGGAATTGGCGAAAGTGCTAAATAACGCAGATGATGAATTTCAAGACATTCAAAAGACAGATGACATTTTACGGACAACGGCTCGGGCATCTGTAAAACTTGGTGATTACGATCAGGTCGAGATCACTCCGGATTCTCTTAGAACATATCTTAACAAGCGTTTTGGTTCAGAGAATACCAATATTGACATTTTTTATGACCAGGAAACAGATGTCTTACACTATCTCGGTTTCTCTAACTTGGGACAGGTAGAAGAATGCATAAAGGGTAACGATAACGACAAGATAAGCAGGTTATTGAATTCCGGAAGGTTAATAGATAATCAAAAGGTCCGATTTGAGGATGCGTTGATTGCTGCAATGGGGGAGTCATATCTGAAGGATCATCCTTTGGCATCAAAGACCTTTTTTCAAGGTGATGTCAAGAGGAAGATCAAGATCTTGAAAGAGAACAATATGGTCGTTGGTTCCTATCGCCCTAAGAACCTTGATTCCGAGCAAGATCACTTGGACCAATGAACATTGCTCTTCATGGCTCGTGCCGGGATTCCAGCAGCCATAGAGTGATAGGGTATGTCCCTGGACACCACCGACCTGGCCGCAAACCGAACCGTCGCCGGCATATACACCTTTATGATCGTCCATGAAATCATTCATAGCAATGGAGGGGGCAGTTCATTTTTCGATGAAGGATTGCTAACCCTGGGCTCTCCATTTCTTGTAAGGAAGTACAACGTCAACACTGCAACCAATCCAACCCCAGCCCCGATTATTAGGTGAAATATTGCCTGTGACGTAGTCTCATGTTCCACATAGCGAGTGAAGACGACAGATAGGGTATCGAACCCTTTCTTTGAATCCGGCTCGTCGAGCTTTATATATTCCATTCCCACCAAGAATCCTCCAGGGGTGCTCCTGCCCACTATCAATGTAATGATCTGCTTGTTGAGGGCATAAGCGAAAGCTACCTCTTGTTGTACTATTTGGGAGGATGCGCTTGATTCGGTGCAGAGGTAAACAAGGATATCGGAGGAACGGATAGCAAGATCAAGCTTTAGCGGCAGACGCTGTCCGGGTCTTGGGTCGTCCTCGGCCATATAGACGGATACCCCGAGCCCTTCGATCTTATCTTTAATTACTCTCGCAAGGGCCTCATCCAAATTGGAATGGCTTAGGAAGACCTTCATTGTTAATCCCCATGCATCAGCGCCCTCTTCCCGATTTAACTCCATCGGGCTGCGCATCACAAGGTGGTAATTATATCGGCCTTGGCCAAATTGCATGATGCCGTTCACTCGTCCCGGACACTTCGTCATGCCCTTCATAAGGTAATGACAATAGTCTGGGCAAACGGTGAAGACGATTCTGATAAGCCTAGTGGTTTCCTCGACGGTCCGGAAAAATAGGTTCATTAGCATTATCACCGAAGTGGATATGGTCTGGCACAGAAGAATGAAACAATACGGTTGTCAGTTGTATTGTTTGAAGGATTTGTCTGTTGCTACTTATTTCTCCTCCGTTTGTATATTAATACAACCGCTACCACCGATAGTGCAGCGATCGCCATCACTCCCAAAAAGACAGGGGTTGTATCGCTTGCATTGGCATCGCTGGTGCTGGCGATACTACCAGTCGCCTGCACGATTTTGTAATCGCCAGTAGTTGGATTGGTCGATCTAAAGATCTTGACTTGAAAGTCTCTAGGAAGAGATGAGAGCTTAATGTACAACGGGTCGCCATATAACTGGTTCACGTTCTGATCAATCGTGGCCTTCGAGCGATGAAGGATGGATTGCCCTGAAAATCCCGTTATGTCGATCTCCCAATAACTCATGGGGAACGTATCATAAATCTCGTGGGCCCTTCTGCCTGGCAGCCCGCCCTGAGCCTGCCATTCATATGGATCAATCACAACAAAAATCTCATTCCCGACCTGAAAGCGATAGATATCCATCCAAACCTGCCAGGTATTGTCTCCAAGCAACCCCATCCTGATTTCACCGACCATCAATTCCAGCTTATCGCTCTTCAAAATGGGAATTGCAGGAGGAGCCACTTGCCACTTCCGTATTGAAGGATCGAGCTTCATGATGAGCTTGTTGAACACATTAAATTGGGTGGAATCAATATTCCTTGCCAAGGCCAATCGCTCCCGACCATATTCTCTTAGTTTGGAAGCCATCTCGGATGGCGATTTCGACCCCTCGAATTGTGGAAGTTTCATAGCCGCTCCCCACATGTACGTTTCGTAACTCATCGCAGCGCAGAAATATGCCTGTGCCTCAATGTCGAGGACAAAGGCCGCGAAAGGATTGCAATAGAACGAAGGTATACCGGTCGCCTCCGCACATAATCTCGAGAGAGAAGAGAGCTTGTTCATCACCCAAGCGGACAACGTTTGGGCTTTGAGGAGCTGTTCCTTCACCTCCTCCAATGCCATCACCTTGCTTACTGCCTGGATGAACTTTATTGGTGCCGTTGCGGCATACATCACAGTACCAAATGCATATGTAACCATGCCATGCACAGCAAGGGTGGCTCCAAGCAATTGCTTCCCAACAAGTCCAAACAAGCCATCTCCAAGGAATACCCAATTGACTACTTTACTCACAATCAAATCTGCCAGGCCATTAACTCCAGCGTTGACTCCAGCATTCACTACAGCCGTGGTTAGTTCTTTAATAAACACAGAATGATCTTGTTGCTCGGTATCTCCATTAACTTTCAATTCTAGGCCGGATATTGTTTGACTGATAGCAAGGTTGAGACCGGCGTCTTTAAGTGTCGGCCCTGCAACCTCTAGGAAGACCCTCATCTTATTCAATGCACTTAGCCATACATACTGGGTCAATTCCTCGAGGCTAACCGAACCACTTAGAATATCCTTCCCATAATAGGCCATCGCCGAATCGATTTCGTTCATGAGGCGGTCCGAGTGCATCTTTTTCAGCTCAGTGTTATATGCCTTACCTACATCCAGAATGACTGATTCTCCAAAGCTGGATATTGTCTTCTGAATAAAATTATTATTAATTCGATCATATCTTAATTTGATAAATCCTCCCGATCCGTCGTTTAGCGGAATAAAAATATCAGTCCATTTACCATACTGATTGCCGGAGTTCTGATATTTGATTCCCGACATAAGTTCCTTGGATTTCGATGGCAGAGTATTTACGTCGAATGCGGGTGCGCCAGTGCCAATATCCGAGCACAAGGATGCCACTTCAACCAGGGCCATCGCACCACCGAGGACCAAATGCGTCTGATCCACCGTTGGTTCTTGCTCCATCAACGCCTGCATGAGCAGTTGTCCCAGAATAAAATAAGGATCAACGTCACTAGGAAAGCCGCGTTTCAATGAATCTAGGTATTCATCGTTGAGCGATATGCTGCCGAGCGTTTCCATCAACTGCGAGTCAATTATGAAGGTGTGCGTATCCTCTTGAACGACCTCGAGCAGTCCCCTGGGAACCATTCCCTGCTTAGAATTGGAGAACTTGATTGACATCTCATATAGAACGTTCCCTATCGTTAGACCTTCAAGAACTTCACGTCCAGAGGTCGAAACCTTAAGCGATCCTGGTAAAAGATAGGCAAGGAATGTCGGATCCTTCGCATTGTATTTATCGATAATTGCATTTGCATCATTGTGATTCTGGACCATGCAATTAATTTCATAATTTAGACCGTTTATGACTACTCGATCTAACGCAACGCCTATTGGCACATTGGCATCGACCTTTGCCAAGGTTTCCGAAGATTTTAACCCTTCTAGTTGAGAATTGTACGCGCTGACCTGATAATAATATGTCTGCCCAGATACAACATTTGAATCAGTGTACGAATTCACATTAAAAGTTGCATATGGTGTATTTCCTTCTCCACCGCTTGAAAATCCTCTGTATATCTTATATCCAAGAATAATGGAACTCCCGGAAGACGGAGTATCCCAAGTTAGGAATATTTGATTGTTTGAAACCGTTGCCCTGAGATTCTGTATAATAGAAGGTGCGACGTTATTAGGACCGCCGGCAGTAGCAGACACCTCTGATGAGTATGGTCCTTCGCCGAAAGAGTTGAACGCCTTGATCTTGTAATAATAGGTTGTCCCCGTAGTCAAAGAGTTATCATGATAGGTCAAACCTGCAGTGACAGTGTAATAGTAATCAGCGTTCTGATTGTTGCTGGTCGTAGACCAGTAAATATTGTACCCTTGAATTGACGAACTACCAGAAGCAATTGGTACGTCCCACGACAGGACGATCTCGGCTTGATTTGGAGTTGGGACGGCATTGAAGTTTATGGGTTCCGAAGGGCTGTTTGAAGGATCTATGGTTGTGCCCATCATCAGTCCATAGAAAATGTCTCCACTTGCAGGGAAATTCGAGTTAGAATATGCATGCCCCCTGATTGTGGTGGGAGTCCCCTGTATCCAGTTCTGATTGCCCACGGTCGGTGCTACCAGTCCTTGGAATGTTATCGAGGTAAGAGCGGTACAATAGGAGAAAGCGACTGACCCGATGTAAGTCACGCTGGCAGGGATGGTAATGGATGTCAACAAAGTGCATAGTTCAAAGGCCGTGTTTCCGATTGAGGTCACGCCAGTTACGATGGTAACGGAAGTCAATGATTCACATTGATAGAACGCCTGATCCCCTATGGAGAGGAGGCTTGATGGCATGATCACGGATGCGACCAGATGACCATGTACACTGTTGAAGGCATTGTCACCGATGGCAACCACCGGATAATTTCCTAATGTCGAGGGGATTGTGATCGCTCCGCCCGCTCCTGTGTATCCGGTAATTGTAGATCTTCCATCATTGACCGTGAAAGTATAATCCGATGGTGCATCAGTGTATTCACCCATCACCAGTCCGTAAAAATCGCTTCCAGGGGCAGGGAAATTCGAAGCAGCATAGGCATGGCCTCTGATTCCCAATCCTGTGCCTAGGATCCAATTCTCGCCGATGCTGGTCGGGGCAGCAAGTCCCAAGAATGTTATTGAAGCCAGGGAGGTACATACTTCGAACGCATAGTCACCTATTATCCTCACGTTGCTCAGGATGGTCAGGGAGGAAAGAGAACTGCAGAAAGCGAAGGCCAACTCTCCGATAGAGTTGACCCCAGTCCCAATAACCACCGATGTCAGATTGTTGCACTCATAGAATGCCTGGTTGCCGATGGTCTTTAAATTATCAGGAATCACAATCGATGTCAGTGAACTGCATCGGTAGAACGCTGACATCTCTATAGACGTTAAACTATCCGGCATCGAAATTGAGGTCAAGTAGATGCAATGGTAGAAAGAAGAATAGGCGATAGAAGTAACTCCGTCAGGAATGGTAATCGCGCCAACTTTCCCTTGCGGACACTGGATTAATGAAATCAATAATTTATTGTATAACACCCCGTCAACGCTTGCATAATTCTGGTTGTCCTTATTGACGTTGATTGCAGTCATGGATGTACATTCATAGAACGGAGTGGATCCTATTGAAGTAACATCGATGGGAATGATGATGGAGGATAAGGCGGTGCAATATGCGAACGAAAAGTCCCCGATAGTTTTCACGCTATCAGATAGGATTACAGATGTCAAAGAAGCACATTCATAAAACGAATCATTACCGATCGACATTATGGTATCTGGAATGGTCACAGAAATCAATGAGGTGTGGGACATGAATGCATTATTCCCGATGGCCACGACGGAATAACCCCCTAGAGTTTCAGGGATCTTGATCACCCCTTCTTTACCTATATATCCAGTGATCGTGGCCTTTCCATCGCTGACCGTAAAAATGTAATCTGACGATACATCTTTAGCAATAGGAAGATGGTCCATCGCTCCAGCCGCACCATCGATGTGATATGGAGAATCGACGATTCCATCGCCATTAATATCCGGAGCGGTCCAATCTCCCCAATAATTGCCGCCTGTTGTAGAATTCCAGTAATTCGCCCCGTCATCATATGCTTGAACAAATGAGGGAGGTGGGATCGAATTGGCCATATTATTGTCAATCAGAGTATTTCCCTCGATATTGTTGCTGTTGGTGGCCGAATCTAGCCAGATGCCGTACATCTCGTTACCAATGACACGATTGTCAGTGATTTCGTTGTTTGAGCCAGTGATTAGGTGGATCCCATAGACAATGTTGTCATGAATGTCATTATCCGAAATCGTGTTATGTGTCGAGTTATCCAGTATAACGCCTTTTTGACTGTTGTTTAATGAATTGGCTCTAATGATGTTATAATCACTCGAATCAAGCAAGGCGTCGTGATAAGCGCTGCCATTAAAATTGTTGTTTAATATAATATTATAGTCCGAGAAAAATAAACTGAGACCATCGCGTCCACTACATGAGTTGTTGGACAGCGTATTGAAGCTAGAGGATGAAAGAATAATGGCGTCAAATCTACCGGCTACAAAGTTGTTGGATAACGTATTGTGGTCAGAGGATTCAAAGGTGATACCATATTCAGTACTGACATTGTTGTTAGCTATTGTATTGTTGGCTGCATGGCTGAGATAGATACCTGTTCTTACAGAATAGAGACATGTGTTACTATCGATAATGCAGTTCTCACTATTGAGTAGCCATATTCCCCTACTACCTTGACTGATGGGGGATGTGTCATGCAACCAGCAGTTGCGAATGACGAGGTATGAGCTTACATTCCCGATATGGATGGCAGCCGTGCGACCTATTGCGTCAATTTCCAGGTTCTCGATAAGATAGGGATAGTCTTTCGACCCGTCACCTTTCCAACCATTTGCGGTCGCCGCTGCACCCAATTCCCCGTCATTGTTGATGACGATCGGTTCAGAGATAACCCTGTCCCCTGAAGGTGTCGCACTTTCAGTTATCTTTGCAGGCGTGGTCACTCCCAAAATCATACTATTGTCAATAATTTGATTAGTGGAATCGTCCACCAAAGGCAACCCAGTTATGGTGGAACTTGTTAGAACAAATATCGCGACAATAAATTCGAGAATACATTTGGTTTTCTTGCTGACAGCCATCCGAATCCCCCTATCTCATTTCCAATTGTCAAGGTTGATAATAGAGAATTGTGGAATGTATAAAGGTTGCTGTCGAAAGAAAGATCGAGCTCTTTCCTCTAAAGATATTGAGTTGTAACATCATCGCGGTGCATAGGTCGGGCACAAGAAATGTTAACATGGCTCGACCAGCCGGTTGGCTATATCTGACGATATGGATAATGCTCCGATCCAGGACACTTCTTCATGCCTGTCGTCAACCGGTGACCGCGCGCCTCGAACATTCCTGAATGAATGCTCGTTGAGGATACACATCGTTGGAGGCGGGCGTCGGAACCAACTAGTTTCCGTCCTTTCTTGAGATAGAGAGCGTCCCTTCCGTCCAGTATGAGGATTTGATTTGAATACTGATCGCTCACATAGTAACTGCATAGACTCGTACCGGACCATCCATTTGCATCCGACTTGCTTTCGTTAGCACCTTGCAAACGGAGATCTGAATAAAGTGGAATGCGTCGATGATGGAGTCCTCGAAGGAGATCGGGCCGATAACCTGATCCATAGAATAAGGCGAAACGATGACCGAACCGACCCTGGGCGTGCTCATAGTGGACGACAACCCCTTCGATGTGAGGCTGTTAAAGGAACTGATCGGGGAGACCAAGGTTCCGGTAACTATCAGGATCGCCAAGAATGGAGAGCAGGGGATGTCCGAGCTCTTGGAGATGATCAAGAAGCCCCCTCTCCCCGACCTGGTCTTTCTTGACCTGAACATGCCGGGAGAAAGCGGGCATTACGTACTCAATTTCATCAGAAGCAAGGAGGCCCTGGCGAAGGTCAAGGTCATCATCTATACGGGTTCGGTATACCAATCTGATGAATATCGGGCTTGGAAGAACAGGGCGGACGGCTACCTGGTCAAGCCCTCAGGCAGGGTCGAGATGGAGAAAATGACCGAGAAATTACGGCGCATCCTGGAGGCACTTCAGGCCTCCAAGGGCTGAACACCAACGGCCATGCCACGAATGGGGTTTCTGGTCGACGGGGAAGTCGAGCCGTACGGCTTTGGAATTTAGATCGAGGCCGTTGATATTGGCCCTCCCGCAAAATATGTAATACCACGGTATGATACAGGATAACACGGTATCTGCCGACTGGCGGCGGGACTTTTACGCCAAATCCAAATTCCGGAGGTAAGATCCATGATGATATCCATCGCTGAACTAAGGGACCTGACCACGAAGGCCATTGCCGGCTTCGGCTATAACGAAGAGGAGACCGCGGCGATACGCGAGATCCTTCTGTATGCCCAACTGCGCGGCAACAATCAGGGGGTGGTGAAATTGATCGGTAAGGGGATCCCCAGGGATCCTGCTGCCAGAGAGATCGTCATCGAAAAGGAAACGCCCCTCTCGGCGCGCATCAACGGCAACCGCAACCATGCTATGATCGTAGTGCGCAAGGCACTGGAGATAGTCACGGCAAAGGCGGAGAAGAACGGATTCGGTATCGCGGGATCATTCAACACCAACACATCCTCCGGCGCCATTGGCTACGTCGCCTCCGAACTGGCTCGAAGGGGGTTCATCGGTTTCGTGTTTGGCAGGTCGCCGGAACGCGTGGCCATGCAAGGCTCCTATGAACCGATCTTCGGCACCAACCCGTTGGCGATCGGAATCCCGACCGGGGATGAGCCGATCGTGCTGGACATGTCCACGGCGGCAACATCCTACTTCGGGCTGGTGGAGGCGGTGACCAAGGGGAGCGACATCCCCGGGGACATGGCGTACGATGCCAGCGGCCAGCCGACCACGAGCCCCGCGCAAGCGATCAAGGGGGCGATCCGTTCCTTCGACCGGGGGTACAAAGGTTCGGCCCTGGGCATGATCGGTGAGATCCTGGCCGGTCCGCTGGTCGGGGCGGCGTTCTGTGGCCTCGGCGACAGCAAAGGAAACTGGGGGCATCTGATCTTCGCCATCGACCCGGATCTCCTCGGTGACCGCGATGAATTCCAGGCCAATGTGAAGCAGGTCATCGGCCGGGTCAGATCAACCAAGCGTCTGCCGGGAGTGGACGAGATCCTGGTGCCGGGGGAACGCGGTTCCCGCACCGCACGGGAATGTCTGGAGAAAGGGGAGATCGATATCGAGGACAACCTGCTCGTGGAGCTGCGCAAGGTCGCCGGGCGGCAGCCTTCATAACAGTAGCGGCTCCACTCGGTAACGATGGTCAAGGATATGGTGACGGTCAGACAACCAACCATTATGATCATGGAATTAGGATATTCTTGGTCAAATATAATTTCCCGGATGATGAACAAGGCCTGGAAGAATCAATGACCCATTCATGAAGCGAGTAATTTCTAATATTATTTTTGTGGGCATTCCCGACTAGGAACGTTCCTTCGATTGGTGAACAAGATATGGTCTGGAAGAATACTTGTTAAGGTATCCTTCCAGCATCAAAGGGCCTGTGATGGCCGATCTCGTTCACTGTGAATGTGGACGCCGTATTGCCCGATCCTGGTGGCGTTGGCTCACCCTGTCATAAGCCTCACAGATGTCCCGTAGATGCTTTCATGAGCGCCGTCGTCCTGTTGCCATACCACCATGGCTTTGCAGTTGCCATCCATGGCGACCTGTGCATTCGAGGCATCGCCGGCTCCATGCTCCAGGACGACTGCCTCCCAAGTTCCACCAGCGTACAGGCTGGCTATGATGCTTTCCCAGACGCCGTCATATTGGCACACCACCATGGCGTTGCCGTTATCATCCATGGCGACCTGCGCTGAAGAAATTCCTCCAAACACGTTCGCCAGTTCGTTCATTGCACTCCAGACACCTGATTCATATCTTATGGCGTGCACTGCCCTGATATCCAGGCTGGCCCTCCATAACCAGACCACCGTCGCATCCCCATTGCCATCCATGGCGATCCGGGGGTCATAGAAGTAATTGTTCGCACTGTTGTTCTCAAGCAGTTGGGGTGTTCCCCAGGTTCCCGACGAGAAACGATCGGAATAGATGCCGCTGAGTTCTTGTCCGCCGTCGGTCGGCCACCAAGTTTGACTCCACACCACCATGGCGTTGCCGTTGCCATCCATGGCGACCTGAGCACAGGACGCATCTCCTGCTCCGGTCTTCAGTGGCATGACCTCTCCCCAGGTCTCGGAAGAGAAATACATGGCATAGACGCTCATGTGGGACAGGCTGTCCAGCTGGGACCATACCGCCATTGCGTTGCCGTTTCCATCCATGGCCACTTGCGGGCTCCAGGCGTTTCCGGTTCCATATTCCAGGAGTGCGACCGCCCCCCATGCTCCGGATGAGAAATACCTGGCATAGATGCTCAAATGCGAGGAGCAATCATACTGGGACCATACCACCATGGCGTTACCATTGTCATCCATTGCCACTTGCGGGCTCCAGGCATTTCCGGTTCCGTACTCCAGGAGCGTGACCTCTCCCCAGGTCCCGGACGAGAAATACCTGGCATAGAGGTTCAAGTGAGAGGAGTCATCGAACTGCTGCCAGACTACTACGGCATTGCCTTCACGGTCCATCGCCACCTGCGGGCTCCAGGCATTTCCGGTTCCGTACTCCAGGAGCACGACCGGCCCCCAGACCCCAGCAACATACATTCTGGCATAGATGCTGTCATGAGCGCCATCATATTGCTGCCAGACCACTACGGCATTACCATTAATGGCCGCAGCTACCTGGGGCTTGCTGGCATATCCTGACCCATATTCCAGGAGCTCTACCGTTCCTGATGCGCCTGGTATGAACCTCAGGGCGAAGATGCTACTTCCTCCCCAGACCGCGATAGCCTCGCCATTGACGTCCATGGCGATCTGTAATTCAGGGGCGACATTATCCATCAGTTTTATATTGGAACCCCAGACCCCAGCGTGATATCTGGCATAGTAGGTGTCTTCCACAGTCCGGATATCATTGTCGAAATCTGTGTAGCTTTCCGACCAAACCACCAAAATATTGTCATCATTGTCGATGACGACTTGCCAATCAAAGAGCATTACCTCACTCGCACCAGTGAGATCTACGACCGGACTCCATATGCCTGATGCAAATGTTGTGCCGCTCAAGATAACGGTGCTCATCCAGAACCCTTTTTCCCAGATCACCGCTGCATCGCCCTTGCTGTTCATGACTATCTCGGGGCTATTATAGCTGAAATCATTGTCGCTTTCTGAAATCTGCTTGGGCGTTCCCCAGGCTCCCGATGAGAAACGATCAGCATAGATGCCGTTGAGTTGCCAATCATCGATCGACCACCACGTTTGACTCCACACCACCATGGCATTGCCATTTCCATCCATAGCCACCTTGGGGCTCTGAACATCCCCGGCCGCGTTCGCAAGCAGCGTGACCTCTCCCCAGGCCCCGGAAGAGAAATGCCTGGCATAGACGCTCATGTGGGATAGGCTGTCCAGCTGGGACCACACCACCATGGCATTGCCGCAGCTGTCCATCGCCACCTGCGGGCTCCAGACATCCCCGGTTCCGCACTCCAAGAGCTTCGGCGTCATCCATACTCCTCCCGAGAAACCAGCGGCATAGGCGCTAGGATGGGAATCGCTGTCATTTTGGACCCACACCACCATGGCGTTGCCATTGCTGGACATGGCGATCTGAGGCGATTTGGCCTCACCTGCTTCCGTCTCGATCGTATGGGCTGTTCCCCACACACCGGCGGACAGACGGTTAGAATAGATGCTCTGGTGACCAGAGCAGTCCACCTGTTGCCAGACGGCGATGGCGTTACCGTTATTGTCCATAACGACCTGTGGTGAGCTGGCGTCTCCGGTCCCGATATCGATCATCTTGGCCGTTCCCCAGACACCGGCGGACAGACAATTGGCAAAGATTCTGGTGTGGGCACCATCGAGTTGTTGCCAAACCACAACTGCGTTACCGTTATTGTCCGTGGCGATCTGAGGGTTATTGGCCGCTCCTGAACCGGTCCCCAGCGAACTTGTTGAACTGACCCAACTCTCCGGTGCAGCACCGGCGTTTGAAGGTATCGAGATCATCGTCATGAAGAACGATCCGACTATTACGAACGCGATCATTCTTCTTACATTCCCATTGATTCTAGTGGCCTTCAGAATGATATCCCCCAATTATTATTTACTGCGATTGTATTTTATAGTTTGTAATGTAGAATAATAAAATGTCTATAGAATTATTACATTCTGAAGAAATTTCATAGCATCAATTAAGATAGAATTTATTTGGTCTGGATATTTATTTCCAAATCAAAAGCAGAACTATTAGGAGGCATTTAATATGAACATTTTATTAATCAAATCCAAATATTTTTTGTGGCCACATATGACGAATTTGACGTGATTGGAATCACCATGAAGGAGGGCACATTCGAATGCCTCGCACACAACGAAGATGACCTTGTTGGGGATCCGGGCACAAAAATATCAATTTAAGCAACTTGAGTGATGCTGGTGGATGTTCTGGACCATATTATTGCCGAGCTTAGAACGAAAAAAAGGAACAGGAAAGAGTTTAGAAAGAGGCCGTAGCGATCGTGTCCGCATTGTTGAACGTCAGTATGGTCGGCTCCGAAGTCTGCGATATCTCAAAGGCGACGTTCAACACAAGCGATGCCCCCGCCTGCAACCCGGATGGAACAGCCGGGGTGTTCGGAAGATAGGTCGAACTGTGGACCAGCCCGTCGGCGGTGTTGACCTCGAAGTAGTACGAACTGAGAGTCAGGGTCGTGGTCTCAAGGTTGGTCACCTTTACCGTCACGTTGATGAACCGGTTACCTGCATCTGGCGTTATGTAGGGATTGCCACTGGCAGTCACCTGATAGCTCAGTCCCGTGAGGAGGACCTTTGCCGGCTCCGTTATCGCGGTCGAGCTCCAGACGCTGGTCAACGACGCAGAGCAGGTATGTGTGGAAAACAGGTCAGAATAATCGATTGAGGACGCTGTCACACCCACAGGGACCAGGAAGTAGATCGTCACGGGCTCCTTTCCACCTGCAGCCACCGCCGAAGCCATGTTATAATCGATCAGCCACGAATACGTGTAAGAGATGCCGTCCGAACCGGTGAGCTTGAAGTAAATGGGATTCAGCGGTATTTCGCTTATCAGTCCATTTGATATGTTCAGCGACACCATCACATATCTCATCCCGTTCGCCGGCTGCCATAGCGCATCGTTTGTGACGTAGGGCCTTGCCGAGCTCGCCGTCATGCTCACCTTTCCAAAGATAGAACCGCCATTGTTTCCGTTGTTCGAGGCCGAGCTCATCACGACAGCGGCTGCGATCGCAGCGATAACGACCAGCAGGATCACGACCACCGCCACGATCATCAGGGTCTTTTTCTTCTTCGCCGGCGCCACAGGCGGGGCGCCATAGATCATATGAGGCGCGGGACTGTACTGTTGTCCGCCAGGTGGCTGAGCGTTCAAGGGCAATGCGCAATTAATGCAGAATCCGTTGGCATCTTCATTTAAGGTGCCACACCTGGGACAGATCAATTATTTACCTCGGCGGTAAATAAATTAACTCAATATTTAATTAAGACCGAGCCATTCCGAAAAATGTAATCTGTTTTATGATCAAGGAATCTTCGATCTTGGATTATCCAACAGAGAAAGAAGGCTATGCTTTCGAGCTTGTTACCGCACCCGGGGCATCAATCATCCCTCTCTCCTACAGCATCCGTAATTCAGTCATTTGCTGGCATAGACTCGGATAAGACATCTTAGAAACCGAAGCAGTCTTGGATGATGATCATTTCTGGGGCCAAAGGTGTTACCTCGTACACGGTTGATCAAGAGGTCACCATGGTTTCAAACACCTTTCCATTTTCTCCTCACCACAACGATAAATGCGATCATCGCAGCAGCCAGGAGCGCCACGACTCCGATGAGGAGGGCTGGGACGTCGTTCATCGGGGACGCCCTCGCTCCATTGTAGACGTTCCCGTACATCTGGGATGAGCCGGTCACCAGGGTTCCCACTGTACAGTTGTGGAAGACGTTGTTGGTTATGGTGGTATCCTGGCTTCCCTGGTTGGCCGTGATCCCGTATGCCCAGCCGATGACTGTGTTGCCCTCTATGATGTTGTGCGTGGATGTGCCTCCAGATGCGGAGACGATTATGCCGTAGTTCGATCTCGATCCTGTCATGTCCGCAACCGTGTTGTTGCTGATGTTGAACAAATTGCAATTGACCCCGGCGAAGGCCGTCTGCGAGAGCGTTCCGATGTTGTTCTCGGTTATCTGGCATGAAGTGGTGTCGGTACAGTAGATGGCGGCCCCGTAGCTGGCGGTGTATCTCAGCCAATTCTGACTTATGATGGAGTTGCTGCTTTCGGACAGGTAGACGAACTCACCGAACGCCCCTTCCATGGTGTTGTGCGTTATGACGATGCCCTCATTGGGGGCATAGCCTGAGATAGGGTAGGAGGTGATCACCGGGTTGGGGACGTTCTGCCAGGTCCTGGCCTCGGTGAAACGGCAGTTCGATATGGTCACGTGATTGGCCGGTTCCAGGTCGATCGATGACATGGAACAGGCGGCGATCGAGCAGTTGTCGATGAGGATGTCCGAGGACGCCGTCGTGCGCTGCTCGCCGAAGGCAATGCCGCTGCCGTAGTTGCCCAGCTTGCCCGAGCCCCGGTTGTCACCGATGTCACGGATCCACGAATCCCTGACCGTGCAGTGCTGGCTGTTGGCCATATAGACTCCCTGGCCGCTGATGATGTCATGGATGTAGACGTTCTCCACCACGCAATCGACCGCATCCAGGAACGATATTCCCCGGATGGTGTCCCCGTATGACTGGTTGGTCCGGTTGCCGTCGATCTGCAGGTCGCTGATGGTGATGCCGCTGGGCCGGGCACCATCCGGATCGGTCGATATCATGATGACCGCCTCGTTCAGTCCGCGATGTGCTATCAGATTGGAGCTGTTGCCCATCCCCCTGATCGAGGCGCCGGACGTGTGGATGGTGCTCTGAACGTCGTAATTGCCGGCCTCGATCCAGATGGTGCCATTGTTGCTGGAGTCGATCGCCTGCTGGATGACCTCTCCGGCGATCGTGCCGCTGATCTCGATCTGGGAGGTGTCCATGTTCACCGCCACGGTCTCCCCGGTCGACAACCGATAGATGGTGTAGTCATGAGAATTGATGTCGGAAGGCTTGGCCACACCTAACAACAGGATGCCGGCGCAGACGACCGCGAACACCAGGACGATTGTCACTAATCTTCGCAAGTTTAACACCTTCGGGCCCCCATTGCGATAACGGACGAAAGGCCCGCTCTGGTGCCCAATGGTCCCGTCATCGGTATCGTGACCTTGAATTCGGTCCTGCCGATGGTTATGGGGGCGATCTCCTCGCCTCTGCCGTTCCCATTGGGATTGGATCCAATTGAAAGCGGATCGGTAAAATCGCTTCCTGAATGGCTGGCCAGGCTCGGATTGCGGGCCGTGGTAAGGTTAGTGCTTCTGCTGGATGCCGGGGAGTAGGCGCTGCCGTTTCTCCCATTATTGCCTGGGCTGATGGTAAAGGTCTGTCCCCAATACGTGCCCACCGCAACATTACTTGATTGGTTATGGATCGTATTACCCAACACGGAAAATAACTTAATAAAGAAATGGTAGACCACGTCAAACCGCGGTGGTCCTATTTTGCGCATATTGAATGTTGCTGCACATCGCTTTGTCATCTCTTTCATCAACTCATCCTCATCTCTCTCGGAAACAGGCAGGCACTCAGTTCACACTCCCTAATGATTCAAAGGCCCCAGAACGAAGAAACAATCGATCGGTCTGGATAGAACACCGATGGTGTCAAATCCTGATCAAGGATCGTTCGTTTTAAAAATCAGAATTATCGGACAAAGTAGAAATCGAAGTTATATGATTTCCCACCAGCGGTTGAGAAATTAGGGCACCATTTGAATTGGTGTTTTTGGAATGGGCGACCGTGAATCTTCGAAGAATCTGGCAACTATCATGAGATCCAAACTATTGATCGGCATATTATCTGCTCTTTTGTTTTTGAACTCCACTGTTGTACTGATCCCTTCTACTGCGGGCGCTACGCTCGCGCTTTCTGATCCGATTTACATATACAGCAACAATGACCTTGTGGCCCAAGCTGATCTGAACGGCTGGCCAGGAAACGGGACTATTACTAACCCCTTTGTCATCGCTGACATGAGGTTCGAGGACAGTTCCTACACCGCCATCATAATATCCAGGGTCGACATGAACGTCATTATTCGCAATTGTACCTTCATCAATACCACTGTCGCTATTGAGATGGACCTGTCGAACAACATCACCATTACCGATAATATTATAACCGGCGGATATGAAGGGATTGTAATATGGAATGGATCTGGCCTTATCATTCACAACAATACCATCAAGGGCGTGAGCTATGGCCTCTATTTCACTGAGACGGACGGCAACATAGTCAGCAACAATACCATAAGCAACATTGAGGATGTCGGCATCCTCCTGGAGTCGAGTGACTTTAACACCATTACCGACAATGATTTCTACGATTCCGCATGGAGTGGCATCAGCCTAGCGGCCTCCAATAACAATACCATCTCTGGAAACTACATGATCAATGTGGATATGGGCATCTATCTGGAGTACAAGGGCTACGACAACGTCATCATAAACAATTCTGTCCTCAGGTGCCCTTCTGAGTATGATGGAATAACGATAGCCGATACGCCCAGCTACAACACTGTCACCAACAACACCATCACCTTCGTGGACGACAGGTCAGGATTAAACAACGAACTGCTGATCGGGTCTTTGGTTGTAGTGATCGTCATTTTGCTCATCCTGCTGCTCATAGTCTACAGCAGAATGAAGAAGGGCATAGAGCCGACCGAGAAACCTTAACACCGAGGCACTCATCCTCACTTTCCTTCCATGTTGAAGGGGTCCTTCGCTAGTGAGGATTCCTCGACACCTATTTTTCGATTTCCCGACTCCCTTACGATGTTGATTTCAGCGTCGAAAACATAGGTTGAAGCGCATCAAGATACACGGCTAAGTCTTCGTGGCCCAAACCAGGCCAGCGGTCTCGAAGCTGAGCCGCCTGCTATGGATCTCATCGTAATCGTATTTCCTGAGTGTTTCCACGAAGGCATCGACCCAATGCGTTCTGCGGACCAATCCGAATCCTTCACTGAATGCGGTATGCCACTCGGGGAACAGAACGGGACCGATATGGTTCATCGCCCAGGTATATGCAAGCCATGAGGCTAGATACAGATGGTTTGACGGCAGGATGAAGTCGTGAGCGATGAAGACCCCGCCACTCTTCAGATGGGGCGTGACGTTTCTGACGAGCACATCCGGATCAACGTATTTTGCGAGGTACGAGGAGGCGACCACATCGAACTCGCAATCCAGTGCAACCGTCTCGGCGTTTGCAAGGATCGAACGGGCCCGTATCCAGGGCTTTCTTCTCTGGCGTTCGTTATAGGCTGCGAGATAGTCAGGGGTAAGATCGACCCCCACAATCTCTGCATTGGGGTTTTTCATCGCCAGGTATTCCGTGAGGATGCCGGTGCCGCAGCCCAGGTCCAATATCCTTTTCGAATCGGGCACCAGCTTCACAATCTCCGCCTTCCAGTAGTTATCCAGTCCAAGGGTGAATAGATTGGCGACCTTGTCGTAGCTCCTGCCGTTCCCGGAGAAGAAGGAGCTGACCAGACTCTCTCTGGCGGTAGGCATATCCTCAATGTCGATCATCCATTACCGCCTCGTTAGGAAAGGTTCTCTCGTTCATGGATCAGATCCTGATATCCCGCACCAGCATCACAACCTTCATCTTCGTTTCCTCATTCGTCCATAATCCTTCAGCTTGCCAGACAGTCAATGGATTCTACACATCCGGTTGTATTTGAAGTGTCTTGATGAGTCATGGATCGACCTAGAACGGTGTCATTAGATCAGCCCAAATAAGAACGACAAGCTCGAGATAGCTTATTGGAATAAAAAAAGGGTCGGGGGATCCTTCGTTCGAAGGATTCCTTTCAACATGGAAGGAAAAAGGAAAGGAGTAGAGTTCACTCCATCTGTTTGTACATCTTCTTGGTCAGGGCATATGCTATCGGCAATAACATGATTGCCAGAGCGATGGCGAAAGCCCAGGAGATGTTGGCGATGATGGTCGTGACCCCGGGGAAGGTGGCAAATACCGCCCCCGTACCGATTATCAGGAAGATGGAGTAGAGCACGAACTTCGCATAGCCTGCCACGTCCTTGAACTCAGCATGATCCGCTATGATCGACTTCATCAGGATGTCGGTCAGGGATATTCCCATGCCGATGACCACGAAGCCGAGTATTAGGGGGTAGATCAAGCCGCTGGATAGGCTCATCGTATCGAGGGCCATCAAGAGCACGAGCGCGATGAAGCCTATGAACAGCATGTTCCTGAGCGCGTCCGCCACCTCACCCTTCTCCGGCGAGAATGATGGCCTTACTATTTTCCCGATGAACGATGCCAGGAAATCCGCAAATATCACGCCTAGGATGATGATCAAGATCCCTGCGAGCAATCTGGGCAGATAGCTCGCTATCCCGCTCAGGCTGGAGCCGAATGCCCCTCCAATGTTCAGTAGGTCTATGGCGTATACTATGGACAGGACTATGATGAGGACCTTGGCGATCGAACCCATCAGGTTCGTCGGATCCATACCGGCGGATCTCAGCGATCTTCCGACACTGGTCTGGTCAGCTACTTTCTCAAATCCCATTTTCTTGACGATCATGTTGACCAGTTTACCGATCAGCGTTCCTACGATTATGCCCAATACGATCACGATGATCGCGGCAAGGATCGAGGGAATTGCGGCGATGATGTTATTCCACATGTTGTTCAGCAAAGCACCTAAGTCAGCCATAGGAATGTCTCCGCTTGAAAACCTGGCTGTAATTATAAAATGCTACTCTGGATATTTATCCATTAAATATCAAATAAAATAAATAATAAATATATTATAAAATTGGTGCACATCAAATCATAGGGGGCATGTCCTTCGTATAAGCGGGGGTCATACGAAGGGATGTAAAAGAACATCCCTGCCGTCAGGAACGAGCCGTGGCGTTATCCGGCGGCGCGATGATAACTTGACCATGCCAGCAAGTTCGTGCCTTGCATGTGTTCCCGACTGTCCTGCCAGGGTTCGGTCAGGTAGCCGAAGACCTTCTGAGCCCCTATGAGCGCTTCGATCTGGCGGTCCCGGTCGACCGCGTCCGTCTCCACTCTCACCTGTCCCCAGGTAAGATGGAGCACGACCTCCACTCCCGTGCTCTCGGTCACCCATCGCAGGGCGATCCGATCACCGTCATCCTTGATCCCCTGCCACCTCAGGTTATGGAACCATCGTCCCTCGAGATGTCGGGCCATGGTGGCTGGGCTCATATCACCGGGGAGAAAGGATTGCAGGATGGTGTTGTAGGCCTTGGGCGGTTCGATCAGCCATTGCTGTGCCAGGCAGGACCCTTTCTGGGTCAGTACATACCCCTTCTGCGTATGCTGGACGTAACCATCCTCTTTCAGCCTCTGGAGCGCACGGGACAGTGTTTCCTGGTGTATGTTCATCCTTCGGCGGATCCCCTGGAACGCCATGGTCCCCCCGTCGGCCTCCAGCGCTCTGATGATGCCCTGATCGGGCTCCTGTATCGCCTGCGTCTTACATTCCGTCGTCATCTGTGTGGTCATCATCAATTCCATCCCGTGTGAAAAAGGTTTGCCTTTTTGATGCCCCCTATCGAGGCATTCCAGGGAGGCCCGGGCTCCGCCGAGGGGGCGGGAGCGGGGAAGGGGCCCAGGGGTCCCTCGGTCTAATAGGGGCGGGTCCCGAGGGTGACACGGACGGCCTCCGTCCTTCCGTTTCGTCTTACTTTCACGTCGATCTCCTGGCCGGATTTCATGCCAGTAAGGGCCGTCAACAGGTCCGATACGTTTCCCACGTGCTTGTCGTCTAGGCTTAGAACGACATCGCCCATGTGCAGGCCCGCGGTCTCCGCCGGCCCTTCCGGTGCCGTCTCGGCCACGAACGCTCCGTCCGTGTCGGGAAGCTGGAACTGATAGGCAAGGGCGGTTGTGACGTCATAGGCGGTCACTCCGAGCCATGCCCTCTGAACCTTGCCGTGCTCGATGATCTGCGCCGCGATGCTCTTGGCCATATTGACCGGAATCGCCTGGCCCATCCCTTCTGCGTAGGGGGCTCGAACCGCGTTGACGGCAATTACATTGCCATCCAAATCGACCAGTGCGCCGCCTCTGTTCCCCGGGTTGATCGTGGCATCGGTCCATAGGGCTATCATGCCCTCATGGCCGCTCAGTCCGCGAGGCAGGTAGCTTACAACGCCAGATGTGACCACAGGTCCATGTGGAAGACCAAAGGAATTGCCCATGGCCAATATCGGCTGCCCGAGTTTCAGATCGTCGGAATCTGCCAGAACGGCGGGAACGAGCTCATCCGATTCGATCTTGACAACCGCGATGTCCGTGCGCTGGTCTCCGCCTACGACCTTCCCGGTGAACACGTGGCCGTTGCCCATGATCACGGTGACCGAGTCCATATCGCATACCACATGATGGTTCGTGAGGATGTGGCCCTTGTCATCCAGGACCAGCCCCGACCCTGAACCCATCCTATGGAACGGTCCGCAGCATGCACCTCCATGGGATGTCCCGGAACGAACGTTCACGATACTTGCACCGGCCTTCTCAACGGCTTGGACATGTCTTTCTTCGAATTCTGCGGTCATTACTCTCAGGAGTGCATGACCTCGGGCGGATTTGTTGACCAGGTCGGCACACCCCCGGTCACAACATTTCCCTTCTTCCCGAAATATCCTCACTAGGATCCGACGGCACCTATGTTCCTAGGATGCGGTCGCGATGGATCGGCACGAGAAGAGAGCGAGGAGCAGGATTCTCGTGAGCCGGGTATGGCGGTCCAACATCAGAGCGGTAATGTGGACATCCTAACCATCATGGAAACCAAGTCATATTGTTCCTTGGTCGCAATTATCGATGAAATCTCGACCTTCCATGGTGTGCGCTTGAAATATTGCTTGTTGTCAACCTGAATTCACTTGCGTTTTGGACCGATCATCGGGTCATCGATCCAGTGAACGGTCATTAAGCGCTAGAAAGGAGTGGTTCGATGATACATGCAATAGTAAGGCAGAATGTGAAGGATTTCGATGCGTGGAAGAAGGTATTCGATGAGGATGCGGGCAACAGGAAGACGGGAAGTTCAAAGGGCGGGCATCTCTTTCGCGCTCTGGACGATCCCAACAATGTTTTCCTGCTTCTGGAATATGAAGATCTGGATAAAGCGAAGAAGTTCATGAATTCAGATGAGCTGAAAGAGGCAATGAAGAAGGCCGGAGTGGTTGGAAAACCAGACATATATCTGTTGGACGAAGGCATCAGGATCAAAGTGTAGCCACCGTTCCGGTGGCGATTCTTTTTGCCAGGAAACGTCATTGAAGGATCGTCACGGTTATCCATCCATACTCTTCGGCCAACTGGCGTCTGCTTTTCTATACGCGGCGATCTATCTCAGTTTGGTCAATTTTTGTCGTAGATCCTGGTCCCGTACAGCATATAACCGATCCCCACCAGGACGAGGATGAGCTCACCGGCGGTGACGGCCGGCGGGGGAGCGACGGTGAAGAAGAACATCGCCTGGTCAGCAGGAGCGGTGAGGAACATGAATGCAGCATCGACCATCACCAGAACAGCCGCGATCTTTGGCTTTCGGAACAGAAGGATCAGCCCGGCTATCGGGAGCAGCAATCCCACGACTATGAAGAACCCTGCGAACGCCACTGTCCGCAGCTCATTCATCCGGGTCTCGAATCCCAACGGGGTCAACAGGAAGCCCAGGACGATCCCAAACACTAACAGGGCTGCCAATATCCGCTCTGCCTTTCCGAGAGACATCTTTGATGTCGATGTAACTGTCATACGTTTATCTCCTCATATTGAAATTCAACGTCATTGGAACACCATCATCGAAGTCATTAACCGCTATCCACTAGAGCGAACCAATTCACACATCCGATAGCATAAATGCTTGTCGGCTCCGACCTGCCTTCGCCTCCAAAGCCAGGAGGCGAAGCTCTTTGATATCCCTTAACAGCCGTTTTTAAATTAAGAACGAACTAGCATCAGAATGACCGGAAGCTCATTCACTGGTATGTCATGTCGAGCGCTAGCAAATCAAACCAATGTCGCAAGGGCCTCCTTTCAAATCATAAAACTCTGGAAATCCGTGGCCCAGCTTTCGAAGTCGGTCGTCCGTCGTTTCGAAATGATAACTTGAATAATTGAAATGCGGTTGAGAGGCCGAGGAGAAGGTAGTTGGATAACGCACATCAAAATGATCCCGTTGATCGCCAGGGGTCGAAATTGCTCGGGATCGCGAAGGCTTTCGTATTCGCCACCGGGATGTATGGCCTGCTGTTCACCATCTATGTAGTATTCAGGCTGACATTCAATCCAGATATTGTGCATCTGGACGATCTTTTCATCGACTACATTCCATATTTTACGTTCTATATAACCGGATTATTGATGTTTGCGGTGTTTCTCGTCTCCATCTGCTTATACGCAGTGATCGGGCATTTCTCGAGGTCCAAGCAAGGACCGAAAGGAATTGTCAGGTTCCAAGGGTTCTGGAAGTGGATATCCAAGAGGCCGGATGGGACAAAAAGCAGAAGTGTTCTGATCGGTCAACTGGTGTCAGAACGGCTCGGCATCATCGGGCTGTTGGCTCTGATCATCTGGTTGATCAGCACGTCAGTATGGGCCTATAATTGTTACTTGGTGGTGTCCAATCCCATCGGTTACTTCACCATGCCTCACGCTCTGACCGCCCTGCGCTGGCCTACTGCAATAACCATGTTCGTGATCAGTTTCTTCTCAATGATGGTATTGCACTACAGGGTCTCTCAACAACATAAATAGTCTTCATTTCTAGACTGATGAATAGAAGATCGGGCCTTCATCACGACCGAGAAGTGAAGTGGGTGGTTTTCAGCACGATGAGGCCACACCGTGCTGCCCCAAATTGGGGATGACGCCGGTTCACTCACGCATTGGCGCCATAGGTGTTCCCATAGATGCTCAGATGCGACCCATCGTTCTGCTGCCATACGGCCAAGGCATTGCCCGAACCATCCATGGCGACCTGGGGGACGAATGCATCCTTGGCGCCGGTCTCGATTAGCTTTGCCGTTCCCCATGCTCCCGCCGAATACCGGTTGGCATAGATGCTGCCGCCCTGTGCCCATATGGCCACCGCGTTGCCATTGTTGTCCATGGCCACCTGGGGGGTCATGGCCCAGCCTGCGGACGTGTTCAGTAGCTTTGCCGTTCCCCACGCTCCCGCCGAATACCGGTTGGCATAGATGCTGCCGCCCTGTGCCCATATGGCCACCGCGTTGCCATTGTTGTCCATGGCCACCTGGGGGCTCGATCCCCAGACAGTGGAGGTCTTGATTGGCTGTGCCGTTCCCCACGCTCCCGCCGAATACCGGTCGGCATAGATCATACCGGCCTGTACCCATACCACGATCGCGTTGCCATTGTTGTCCATGGCCACCTGGGGGCTGCCAGCATCCACATTGGAGGTCTCCAGCAGTTGCGTCGTTCCCCAGCCGATGGCATTGGTATACTTGGAGGCATAGATGCTAAGGCGCCAGACGTTGTCCAGCTGTACCCATACCACGATCGCGTTGCCATTGTTGTCCATGGCTACCTGCGGTATCTGGGCATCGCCCTTGGCCGTCTCTATCAGCTTGGCGGCTCCCCAGGCACCAGCAGTGTATCTGTTGGCATACGTGCTGTAATAGGCACCGTCATACTGCCCCCATACCGCCACGGCGTTGCCATTGTTGTCCATGGCGACCTGCGGTGTCTTAGCGTCTCCCGTGGCTGTCTCCAGTAGCTGGGCGGTTCCCCAGGCCCCCGCGGCATACGTGTTGGCGTATATGCTGTAATAGGCACCGTCATACTGCCGCCATACCGCCACCGCATTGCCGTTGTTATCCATGGCGATCTGCGGTGAGTCAGCTGAACCGCTAATGGTTTCGATCAGGGTGACCGTTCCCCAGGCTCCAGACGAATAGCTACTGGCGTAGATGTTGTAATAGGTGCCGTCATACTGCTGCCAGACGACCATGGCATTGCCGTCGGTGCCCACAGCCACCTGGGGGGTCGAGGCATCTCCAGAACCTGTCTCCAGTAGCTTGGCGGTCCCCCAACCCAATGTGATGCTCGGGACGTTCACCGGCGTCGAACTTACGGTCGATGTCTGAGCTCCGGTCCCGGCAGCGTTGTGCGCCGTGACCTTGAATGAATAGGACTGCCCGCCTGTGAGGCCAGCCACCGTGTATGACGTACTCGAGGCATGCTTAACATCGGCGCCGTCCTGATAGATCACGTAATAGTCGATCGCTGTCCCGCCGTTGGAGGAGGGGGCGGTCCAGTTCAATGACACCCGACCAGTTCCCGCAATGGCCTTGAGACCGGTCGGGACACCAGGCACCGTAAACGGTATTGAAACGACCGGTGATGACTGAGTACCGATACCTGCGGAACCATGTGCAGAGACGGCGAACGAGTAGCTCTGACCGTTCACAAGACCGGTGATCGTGGTCGATGTGGAAGCGACATGGGCGACATCGATCCCGCCCTGGTACACGATGTAATGGTCGATCGCTGTTCCACCATTGAAGGAAGGAGCCGTCCAGTTCAATGCCACCTGCCCGTTTCCTGCGATGGCGGTCAGACCGGTGGGAACATTGGGCACGCTTATCGGTGTTGAACTGACAGACGATGTCTGGGCCCCGGTCCCAGCGGGGTTGTGGGCCGCGACCGTGAACGAATAGCTATGGCCGTTCGCAAGACCGGCCACAGTGTAGGTCGTACCCGAGATGTGCTTTACATCAGCGCCTCCCTGGTAGACGATGTAGTAGTCGATCGCCGCCCCACCGTTGCTGCTCGGCGCGCTCCATACAAGACCTACCTGTCCATTGCCGGCGGTGGCGATCAGACCGGTCGGGACGCCTGGAATGGTCGGACCGGGGACATTTATGCTTGCCAGGGGGTAGTAGTCCTTGCTGCTGCCCTCTCCGATCGGATAGGGTCTATCGATTATCCCATCTGCGTTGGCATCCGGCGTCGTCCAGTCGCTCCAGTAATTGCCGTATGAACCGGTGTTCCAATGGTTACCCACTCCGGTATCGGCGCATTGCTGGTGCAACGCATTATAGACGGACGTCGACTTGTTGTTCACGATCAATACGTTGCCGTATAGGTTGTTGAAGTCGGAGTCTGCAAGATGGATGCCGTGCCCCTTGTTGTTCTTCAAGGTGTTGTTCGATATGGTATTGCGGTCAGAATGCAGCACATAGATGCCATTGTCACCGCTTGAGTAGCAGGTGTTGTTGGAAATAACGTTCCTGTTGGAGTCTTTGTCCAGCATTACTGCGCATGCCCTGGTCGCCCGGCAGGTGTTATTGTTTATGATGTTGTCATACGCGGCAGACGTGTAGATGCCGTGAGCGGCGTCTATGCAGACATTGTTTGTTACGGTGTCGTTTCCCGTGCTGCGCAGCCAGATGCCATATGGATCATTTCCGCTGCAGTTGTTGTTGGTCACGGTGACATAGTTGGATCTTATCACTTCGATGCCATAATTGTTACCATGCAGGTAGCTGTTGCTGATGACCAGCCGGACAGTTATATTCGCAACATAAATGCATGCGCCGCCCGTGCCAGATATATCGTACCCGTTGATGACATAAGGGTCGTTCGCGGTCCCCGATCCGGTGCAACCGCCTGCTGCTCTCAGGCTCAGCAGATCATTGTTATTGTCAATGTGGATGGTCGAATGTGGAATATAAGTCGGCCCGCTCGCCTGTACGACACCGATCGTTCCCACCGAAGAGAAGATCGACACGACCAACGAGAATGTTACTAGAATCAGAAGTCCCTTGCTGCCTGCTATCTTCATGTCCCCCGCCCCCTTACCTCAATGAGGATCGGGTCTTTGTGGGAATTTCAATACTTAATGGTAACGCATAGCTATTAAAATCCGGTAGAAGCGAAGAATCAGTAAATCGGCTTCGCATCCCAGCGAATCTCCTTCTTATTGCTGCTGACCGCCAAGATCGAATATAGAATATCATATCTTAGCTGATCCTCCGATATGTGGTAATCTATAACTATAGAATATCCTCATTGACGCTAATGGGGGTCGAGTGTGTCAGACGTAATTGGACTTCTTGGGGTCGTGGTGTCCATGATATCGGTCCTGGCAACTCTTTACGGCACTTATTATACCAAGTGGCTGGAACGCGGACGATTGAATAAATGGATATCGGGCATCATCATCATCGTCCTCCTGGCATTCATGTCGATCATGATCTATCCTTTGCTGACACAAGCGCAGACGCCAGCCCAAAATGAGCCTCCCCTGTCCACTCCCTCAACGCTCAATTCAACAACCCCCGTGGTCTCGATCACCAGCGTGAATTGTCAAATAACGTATACGAAGCCATGGTATCTTCCTACCTCAGATAGTTACTTTGACACCAGAACGACAGGGAATATAACCACCGCACCCGGAGGCAATTTTTCCATCCCTATCGTGTTTACCAGTCATGCCTCTACGCTGAATCACACAGTAGATTCAGTATCAATCAGTCCATTAGAGTTTTCTCTTCTTTCTGTTTCGCTAGAATTGCCGTCAACGAAAATAGCTCCTGGATCAAGTCTAACAATAACATTGAAGATACAGGCACCGTCATCTGCCTATTCCGGACCATTGATCATCAATGTATCCGCTTCCTAATTCCAGAAGCCATTTAATCGATCTGGCTAACTTGGGTTCATTCACTTCAGTAACTGTCCCTTTTCAGGACCTTCATGAAAGACCCAATAAGTTATTCGAACGATCCATCTTCCTTTGCTATCTATTGCTTACTCGTGAAAAATGTCCTGGAACATGTCGATCTCGGCTTGGCAATCTCCCGGTTTTCCTGATCCTGGACATTCACGATCGGCTTCCCAAGTTCATTATCAAATATCACATTCTGATGCTAATTTTCTTTATTAGGAATCACGTGTGAGCTTACCTGGGGCATCCTCTAGGGAAGATTGGGATATCATGAATCATAAGAAGCTCACCGCCTTGCTGGCAACGCTCATGCTCTTATCACCGATTGTCACGTTGACAGTTGGATCGATGGTCGGCACGGTGTCCGCTGAGGTAAGCGGCAGTTTCGAATATTCACTCAACAGCGATGGAACGGCGGTTGAGATCACTAGATATAACGGCACAGGTACAAGCGCGGTCATTCCCAGCGTGATCGCCGGCAAGCCAGTCACCTCCATCGGGGAGCGGGCTTTTAGCAATTGTACTGCCTTGACGGCCGTGACCATCCCCAACAGCGTCCTGACCATCGGAGCGGGCGCTTTCCAGAACTGCTATTCCTTGACAGCCCTGACAATACCGAACAGCGTCTCAAGCATCGGGGAGGGGGCGTTCTACGATGTCGGCCTTCGTTCGGTCGTCATCCCGAACAGCATGAAGGTCATCGAGGACAACCTGTTCTTCGACTGCTATTCCCTGACCTCGGTGACGATTCCAGTCAGCATAACCAGCATCGGGGACTATTCGTTCGGCAACTGCTACCAGCTGAGCAGCATCATTATTCCCAAGAGCGTCACCAACATAGGCGCCGGTGCATTCTCTAACTGCGGCCTGAAGACGGCGGTCATACCGGAGAGCGTCAGCGCGATCAAGGATCGCTGCTTTCAGGGCTGTTATGCCCTGACCTCGGTGACCATACCCGTCAGCGTCACAAGCCTTGGCAATTATTCTTTCAACAATTGCTATGCACTGTCTTCCATCACGATCCCCAGCAACGTAACGAGCCTGGGGGATTACCTTTTCAGTAACTGTTACAAACTGAAATCGGCGGCCATTATGGGAAGTGTCTCGAACATAGGGGCTGGCGCTTTCTCAAACTGTTACGAGCTGGCCGCGATCACCTTCTATGACAACGCACCCTCCATGGGGGTTGGCTGGAAGACCGGATGCGGGGGAAATTTGACGGTCTCTTACTACCAAGGAGCGACCGGATTCACCGACCTGTCATGGAGCGGAGTGATACTCCATCAAATGACGTCGCCCAACGCCCCCCGGAACCTTACCGCAGTGACTGGAGACAGCAGAGTGACCTTATCATGGAAGGTCCCGAGCGGCCCCCTTGGCATTTCCACCGCGAGCTATCTTGTCTATCAGAACGATATCTGTGTCGAGCGGGTGGTCGGTACCTCGGAGAAGATCAGCGGCCTGACGAATGGATTGTCCTACAACTTCACCGTCGTCCTCACCAACACAAAGGGAAATCTGCTTAATTCCACCTCCATCGTGGTCAGGGTGCCCATCATAGGGGTCGCGGTCGATGGGACGGCCAACGATATCGACGGAAACCCGATTGCGAACGCCACCGTTACTCTAAGCAACGGCACGGTCGTGATGACGAACGAATACGGGCAATTCATGATCCTTGGGGTCAAGGCAGGCAATTATAGTCTCACCATTGCCAAGGACGGTTACTCGACCATCACGCAGAACGTGACGGTCACATCCGAAAAGAATGCCGATCTCGATTCCGTCGTCCTTCAGGCTATCGATCCTCCCGCCAGCAATGGGTCGGGTTCAGGTGACCTGACCCTGATCATCGCCGCCGTGGCCATAGCGGCCGTCATCGCCGTATACTTCCTTTTCTTCCGTAAGCCAAAGGCTAGCGGCCGGCGCAAGAAGTAGGTCTGCAGTCTTTCATGTTGGATAGATATGTCAAATTATCTTGACGCTATTGTCTCTCGATCCAGATCATGCCCCGGCCAATGTCATTTCGACGTTCAACGATCTGGAACAGCAGTTTCCCTTCTCTAAAGTCGTCGATCGTTCGAGCGGGAGGCATATTATAAGAAAATGGCGATTTCATATGTTAAATTATTATCAATATTATGCATATTTTCAGGAACAAAACGCTATTCAGCGATTATTATCATGATTATTTTGTATATAATTTTGTTTATATCGTATTACCCAATTCCCTTCCTTAAGAGTAGTTCAAAACGGAAGAGCCCTCACCGAGGGAATGAACTCTCTGCTGCCAGAAAAGTGACTCTGACGGATCAGTTGCAATCAACATCTCGGGATCGATTTTTTTGATCCAGATGTTCAGGCTGCATGCCCATTGAGCGATTCCTTCCGATCGCGTTTAAACACGAGCCAGCCCCGATGCGGATAAACGTATCGTCCGGGTAACTGGCTCCGTTCAGTCTGCCCAGTGAAACCTAACAAGGAGCTGATAAGCATGAGAATGGGATCTTCATCGAAGAAGGACATTCGCGGGACGGGCATCATGATGGCCGTCCTTGTTGCGGCTGGACGTGCTGCGACCGTCGATCTGTCCGTTTTGAACAGCGTATCGAACAAATCGAAGGACCGGTCCTGGAAGATCGGCGATCAGGCGATGAAAAAGACCGGAAATACCCCTGCCATGACCAGAGGCTGTTTGCATGAGTAAATTCCAGTTCAAAAGTAGGTCCTTGACGTTCCTATCCTTCTTGTTTGTGGGAGCGTTGATCGGTATGTCTTTCATGGGTGCTGTGCCCGTCCAAGCGCTTTCGGCTCCGGTGGGCGATGGAACGTCGGTCTCCGTGGCCTACACCATCTACAAGGATGGCAGCGGTTACACCTGCGCAAAGAACAGCGCGACCGGGGCCATCGATTATAGGAACACCAACTCGAAATGGGTGATCCAGAAGGCCATCGACAAGCTTTCGGGCGGTTATATCCTGATCAAAGCCGGAAAATATGACATAACCCAGACCATCTACACCAACAAGGTGTCGATCATCGGCGAGGGGAACGCGACGGTGTTGGACGCCACCACCGCCTGCACTGGTGCGGTCATTAGGGTGTGCAATAACTACTGGACACTAGATTACAGATACATGTCCGCACGCCCCAACGGGATAACCATCGGCAACATGCAGATCGACGGCAACCGTGCGGTCCGGACCAATGGATTGCTGGAAGGGGTCGGCTTCATAAACTGCCTCAATAGCCACATGGTCAGGATCTATGCGCATGACATCATCGGCGGGCAGGGACTGTACATGTCCAACTCTCAGTACTGTACCATCGTCGATTGTCAGATCTACAACGTCGGAGACAACACCGCGGCCCATTACGGATCGGGCATAGCGTTCGGCGAGGCATCTGAGATCAAGGTCCCGTGCTCGTACATCACGATCGACAACTGTCTGATATCCAGGGCCTCGATGTCATCGATCGACCTGGAGCCGGCCAACAACGTGGTCATAAAGAACTGCGTTTTCCGTGAGGCTACCACCTGGAAGGGATATCCCACCCCGGTGATCACGGAATACGCGGTATATGGATACGCTCCAGCGAACGACTACATCACCGTGACCGGATGCAACGTCAACGGTGCGTTCAGTGAGTTCGTCGTTCTGACCCCGAGCAGCCACTCGGTGATCAAGAACAACGTCGTCACTCAGACCGCGGGCACGACCACGGCGATATACTCGACCAACTCGCACTCGAACACGATCACCGGTAACGTGATCAAGACCGCCTCGCCCAGGCCGATCCAACTCGTGGGCTGCACTTCGTGCACGGTCTCGGGCAACACGATCCTGGCCAGATGAGCGTCGTTGTGCCGTTGGACAGGACCTCGCGGGTCGCAGGAGGTCCGCCCGTCCTAAAACCATTTTTCCCTCTCTCTTGATCCAGCTCTTTTTTCAAGACCTCGTCCTCATTCCATAGCTCATTCATCGGATCAAGGCAACGGCCGCCGGGATCACGAAGAAGGTCAAAACCCGGATCAGTGCCGAGACCATCGAGTAGGCGAAATAGTCGGAGCATACTATAAGAAATTGGCGATTTCATATGTTAAATTATTATCAATATTATGGATATTTTCAGGAACAAAACGCCACTCAGTGATTATTATGATGATATTTTTCTATATAATTTTGTTTATATCGCATAACTCCAATTCCCTTATTCACGAGAGTTCAAAACGGAAGAGCCCTCATCGAGGGCAACGGACTCTCGGCCGTTAGAGCAGAACTCTCACGGATCAATTGCAATCAACATCTCGGGATCCATTTTTGATCCAGATGTTCAGGCTGTATGCCCCATTGAGCGATTTCTTCCGATCGCGTGTAAATACGAGGCAGGCCCCGGGACGATCACTGAATCGTCCGGGTACCTGCCTCCGTTCAGTCTGTCCAGTGCAACGTAATGAAAGGAGCTGATAAGCATGAGAATGGTATCTTCATCGAAGGACATGCGCGGGATGGGCGTCACGACGGCCATCCTGGTCGCGGCAGGACGTGCTGCGACGGTCGACCTGTCCGTTTTGAACAGTGTTGCGAACAAAGCAAAGGACCGCGCCTGGAAGCTCGGCGATCAGGCGATGAGAAAGTGCATCGGCGGAGATGCCTCCGCCATCAACAGAGGCTGTATCTAATGACATTTTTCAGGTTCAAGGGCAGGTCCCTGACGTTCCTGACCATCATGTTCGTGGGAGTTTTGATCGGAACATCGGTCTTGGGTGCGATGCCGGCCCAAGCGGCGACGATCGCCCCGGTGGGGAATGGAACATCGGTCTCAGTGGCGTACACTATCTACAAGGACAGCAGCGGTTACACCTGTGCGAAGAACTGCGCCAACGGTGCCATCGATTTCCGTAACACGAACTCGAGATGGGTAATTCAAAAGACCATCGACAAGCTGTCGGGCGGTTACATATTGATCAAGGCCGGAACCTATGCGATTACCCAGACGATCTACACCAACAAGGTGTCGATCATCGGTGAGGGTAACGCAACCATCCTGAAGGCCAGCGGCAATGTGGGAGGCGGTATGATCAAGGTGACCGATGGCTACTGGACACTGGACTACAGGTTGATGTCGAGTCGCCCGAATGGAATAACCATCGGCAATCTGCAGATCAATGGCCTGGGCGGTGGATCGATGAAAGGGGTCGCCTTCATTGATTGCCTCAACAGCAAGATGGTCCGCATCTATGTCCATGACATATTGGCCTGTCAGGGGCTCTACATGTCCAACTCGCAATATTGTAGCATCTCCCGTTGCCAGATCTACAACGTCGGGGACAACACAGCAGCCCATTACGGATCGGGAATAGCTTTCGGTGAGGCGTCATCGACGAAGGTCGCTTCCTCCTATATCACCATCGATAACTGCCTGATAAGCAAGACATCGATGTCCTCGATAGACCTGGAGCCGGCCAACCACGTGACCATCACCAACTGCGTGTTCCGCGAGGCCGCCATGTGGAAGAACTACTACAACCCGGTGATAACGGAGTATCGGGTGTCAGGGTATGCAGCAAATGACTACATCACAGTGAGCGGATGCAACGCCAACGGCGGATTCAATGAATTCATCGTTCTGACGCCAAGCAGCCATTCCGTGGTCAAGAACAACGTCATTACGCAAACCCGCGGTTCGTGCACCCCTATCTACGTGACCTACTCGCAATACGACACGATCACCGGAAACAAGATCACGACCGCTTCGAGCCAGCCGATCCACCTTGTGGGTTGCAGTTCATGCACTGTCTCGGGCAACACGATCATCAAGCGGTGATCGGGTCGAGCGGTTCAGAAGACCGCTGACCGCGTGGATAACGGTCGGACGATATCAAGATGGGCCGGACTTCCGGAAGTTACGGAACGGCCCATCCAAACCGTTTCATTTTTTTCTATTCATGACCCTTCATGATTTTGTCTTCATCCCGTAACGCATCCATAGGACCAAGGCGATGGCCGCAGGGATCCCGAAGATGATCAATACCCATATCAGCGCCGAGATCATCGAGTAGGCGAAATAGTCAAACGACCAGGTAGAGATCGCGGCGTTCCAGTTGCCATCGACGTATATCTTGATGCAGAAGGCTATGAAGACCAGGAATGAGAACGCGTTTCCCCCGCTGGATGACTTGGAGCGGGGGCCGAACATGTGATACTCCTGCTTCCGCTCGTCCAGCAGTCTCTTCCACCATTGCCATACCGCAATTACTGCCACGATGATCGGGATCCCGATCAGAAGGATCTCCCAGAAGGCCAGATTTATCAAGAAGTTCACGATGTTCCCCATGGTCCAGAGACCAAGGGTCAATGGTATCATCCCGGTCGACTGAGCGTTTCCGATGAACCACAGGAAGACAAGGACTGCCCCCACAAACGCCAGAACGACTCCGACCACGAATAGCATGAACAGCCTCCAGTGATCCTTGATGAATCTTCTCCAATCCTCAGAACCCTTTCCCGACCTAGTCTCAAACATTAATTTCCTCCTACGGATTTGACCATTTCTGCTATAATATTCGGTTGGATTTATTGGTTGGCTAAAAATATAATATTTCACTGATTTTGTCAATTCGTTCAATAGGTCGCAATTAGAGAAGATTTTGGGGGTGGACTTTCACATCTATGATATCCGACCCATTGTGTCGGGGGAATTCAGGTTCAGGCGTTTTCAACGTCGCAGTTCTACTGATGGCCATGATGATCCTAGAATTTGCCACATAACTATTCATCCTTGTATCCGCATGTATCGATGATTAATATGGCAAAACTCAAAAAGAAAAAGGATGCAGATGTACCGCCAGTGAACAAGAACAGGTCGGATTCCAAGAACACAAAGACCTCGTCCATTGTCACCCCCCCGGAAAAGGCAACCAAGAAAAAGAAGTAACCGGAACGCGGGAATCCAGTGACTTTATCTAACATCGGATCTTACACTGGACCATCATTTTTCAAATCCTCCAGAAGGATTCTTGGCCGGCGATCTGAGCGCCCGACCCTTTCTTCGATCAGATCCTAAAGGGAACCAGATGCCTGGGAATTGTCGCTAGGTCGCTAGAAAATCTAGCCCTCACAGGCTCGATAATTGATCGCCTCATTGTAGTAATTGATAACCGTGGACCTGTCCATAAATATCGAAACGTTCGTCTCAGAACCGTTCTGAAATGACCTCCAAAGAGATACATGTCCTTGTCGTCGATGATGAACAGGAATTATGCGAACTGACAAAGGCATATCTGGATCTTCAAGGGGAAATGGTGGTGGACACCGCCTTCTCAGCGCAGGGAGCCAGAGATATCCTTACATACAAACGCTATGACATCGTTCTATCCGACTACATGTTGCCGGGGGAGAACGGCATCCAATTCCTGACCTCCCTGAGAACGGCAGGCAACAGGATCCCGTTCATCCTATTCACCTGCAAGGAACGGGAAGAGATCATCATCGATGCCCTGAACAGCGGTGCGAACGGCTACATGCAGAAGGGCGGCAGCGCGGTAACTCAGTACAAGGAACTTGAGAACCTGATCCGCACGCTGGTCCAGCAAAACCGGACCGAGGAGGCCTTGAAAGATAGCGAGGCACGCTATCGGGACATGGTGGAGCTGATACCGGCGGCCATCTTCGAGATGGACCTGAGCGGCAATTTCACTTTCCTGAACCATTTCGCCCTCGAGCTGTTCGGCTACACCAGCAAAGAATTCGGTGAAGGTATCGAGGCCATGGACGTCCTGGTGCCAGAGGATAGTACCCGGGTCTTTGAGAACCTGCAGAGGATCCTCCAGAAGAACGGGACAAGCTCTGAGGAATACACTGCGCTAAAGAAGGACGGAACGAAGTTACCCATATCTATGACCTCCTCGATCATTCTCCATCATGGACACCCGGTCGGTCTGAGAGGGGTCGTCAACGCGATCCGGTCCACAGGACCAGTTGTGATGAGTTAAGCAACGATAGGGCGAGTTGGCTGGTCTCCTCATTTGCCAGTTGGTCTGCCCTTCTCTTTCCGGCAATGCGATCACCGAGGTCGGCCGGAAAATAGTCACGAATGTCTCAGGCGCTTTCCTTCCTCCTTCCCACGAAGCACATTACCGCGCCCATGGCCGTCAAGGCAGCCACAAGGGAGGTCGCCACAATGATGCTCTCCGAACTGCCGACGGCGCCAGGCGTTTCATTGATCGGTGAGGTCTTCTCCACCATCAACTGTTTTCCAGGAGTGACAAAAACTTCTGTGGAATTGGGTCCATCACCAAGCGAATTGTGCGCCGATACCGTGAACATGTAGGTCTGGTTGTTCCCCAGGCCGGTGATATTGGCTGCATTGGCGATCGTCGTGGCGACAGCGATTCCGTTCTGGTATGCTGTGTATCGGTCGATCGGAGAACCGCCATCGTCGGGCACGTTCCATGTGAGCACCGCATACTGGTCCCTGTGGCTTGATATCATCAGGTCGGGGGCGGCCGGCGCTCTCAACAGACAAACGGTGGCCGCGCCGTTCCAGCTGGGAGCGAACCCGGTCGCTCCGTGATAGTAGTTGACGATGAGCCCAGGTGTTCCCGGGATCACGTTGCGTTGATAGGTCCAATCGGCGCCGACCGACGGCGCGTTGCCATTGAACGTTACCGTGTTCAGGCCGAAACAGTAGGCGAACGCCATCTCTCCGATGCTGGTGACGTTCTGCGGTACGGTCAACGATGACAGAACGTAGCAATACCCGAATGCCCTCATTCCGATGGTGTCCGTCGCATCTCCCAACCTGACGGTGGAAAGGGAGAAGCAACCTTCGAAGGCCTCATCCTGAATGGCGGCGACACCGTTGCCGATCGTGACGGATGTTAGAGAGCCGCAGAACCCGAACGCCCTGATGCCAATGGCGGTCACGCTATCTGGAATGGTGACCGAGGTCAGAGTGCCGCAGAAATAGAACGCGTCCTGACCAATGCTGGTAACGGGAACGCCGTCGATTGAGTCTGGAATGACGACATCGCCGCCCGGTCCATGGTATTCGGTTATCTCTACCCCTGTCTCCGCTTCGACAGGCTCCCAATCCAGGTATCCGATTATCTCGGATCTCGTCTCATAGCTGAAATCGCCGCTGGTCTGGGCGGACGCTGTGCTGGAGGAGATGATCAAGACGGTGGAAGAGAATGAAAACAGCATCAAAACGGCCAATAGTATGGAAGTTGACTTGTGCACGATCGTCCCAACGTGCTCGTATCGATAGGTCCGGACCTATATGTTATGTCGATATTCTCAACGATGATAATCGATCCAGATGGCGAATTCCAGGGTGATCTGGTCCAGAGGCGTCCCTAAGGATTTCTCACTTCCTTTGCCCCCCGATCACATCGGTATCCGATGGGATACCCTCATGGCCAACGCCGCCGTGGTCAGCATGGTGGGCAGACCTTGGGATCGGGGAAGCAGGGAGAGGTCAGCCACCCAAAGCCCCTCCGGCAGGATGGAGGGGTGCATGCTGTCGACATCTCCCCTATGCAGCGGCACGGTGCCACCAAGGTGTCCTCCGTGCAGTAAACCATTCACATAGGGAGCCTGGACATCTGCCATCTCCATCATCTCCCGGACCTCCTGGCAGGCCTTCTCCAGCCTCACACTATCCCACTCTGTCAAGGGCTTTTCCACCGTTCCGTCGGCCAGGACCTTTCCGTTGGCCGACTCGGCCATCTTCACCATGACCCCTACCCGGTCCTTGAGCCCCACCTTTCTCCAGGGGCGATGGAACCAATGGGAGAGCACATCGAAATAGGGCGAGATGATGTATCCGTCCCTTTGGCAATACCAGGCCATGGGCGGTTCCTCCAGCTGCCGGGCGCCCTTGAATTTGCCGCCGACCGTGAGGACCAGATCGGCCCAGAGCGTATCACTGGGGTCGATGCCCGATGCCCTTAGTATCTGGGCTGTGCCGATGCCGCCAGCGGCCAGCACGACCACGTCCGCTTTGATAGCCTCCGAACGTCCTTCCCTCTCCGCCAGCACTCCGACGGCCTTGCCCGCTTCGAGGACGACCCTTTTCACGGCCGTCCCTTGGCTCGTCGTGCAGCCCATCTTCACCGCCTCTGCCAGGAACAGCCGCGAGTCCCATCTGGCACCGGTGGAGCATCCGACCTCGCACAACCCGCAGGAGATGCACCGTTCCATGTTCACCGCCTTCGGCGTGGGCCGGGGGTCAAGCCCCATTTCCTTGGCCGATTCGAACATCCCTGCGGTGATCGGACGCCATCTCTCCCTCGGGACCGTGCTCACCCTTATCTGCCCCTCGAGCTCCTCGTACTCGGCGGTCAGGTCGAGCCCGATCTCACGGAGACCGGCGCCTGCCCTTACCAGGTTCCCGCAGGAGACCACGGTGCAGCCTCCCGCGGCCACGGAACGGACCAGAGCAAGCTCTTCGCCGGAGCGGGTGGTGCGATAGGCCTTGATGAATCGGGAAACGTTCCGTTCGCTTCCGAGCAACCCGGCCCGGCGGATCGGTTCCGTCCATCCCACCCTACGGGTGAACGGTTTGAACCTGGTTCCCGCCTCCAGGACAACGACCTCCATCCCCCTCTTGACCAGCTCCCGGGCGGCGGTCGCTCCGCCCGCTCCCGACCCCACCACTATCGCTCTCATAGCCCCTCACCGATCTCGATCATTGCCAAGCACCTCGGTGACCCATCAGTGATACGTTCACGGAATCGCATGCGTACGCCCGGGTTGAGGCCGCTGACCGCCCCTTCGTCGACGGCGCTCAGTATGATACACGCCTCCGGTGAATAGTGCCGGGACAGAACGCATCGGGTCACTTCCATCATTTCCCCGGCAGGTCCTCCCATCACCGTGAACTCGATGCCCAGTATCCGGTACAGGACCCCTGCCGCCCGGTACAGGTCCTCCCTGGAGTCATTGACCCCCAGCCGCCGCTTGGCATCCCTACCCAGGTCCAGGCCGGTCCGGAACAGCGTCTCCCTCCCCGATCTGACCGCCTCGTCCCGGCCCACGGCCTCGATCAGCGCCCTGACCCTTCTGTTATGGCCCAGGGCCATGGCCTCCCTCTGCTCCTCCAGCCGACCACTCGGTCGGACCTTCTCTTCCTTGCGGAACGTCGGGGCATGCTCGGATATAAGCGAATCGAGCGCGTCGTCCGTGACCGACCGGATCCTCTCGATCTCCTTGGCCATCATGAACCCGGGCATCCACAGGGAGGCCACCCGCAGCCGGGCGCTCATGGTCCCCTCTCCGCCCTGCCGATGTGGATCGCCTCACCGGGGACCGTTGATCCAGAGTAAATGGCCTCGATGACCGGGGCAAAGCGCTCCATGACCCGTGACCTTCTGAGTTTCATGTTGGCCGTCAGCTCGCCCCCTTCGACGGAAAGGTCGTTCGAGAGCACCGCCCAGGCCTTCACCTGCTCCGGATGTGACAGGTCCGTGTTCATGCCCCCGACCAGGGCGTCTATTTCAAGGGTCACACCTTTCTCAGGCCAGACCAGTGCGGAACAGTACGGCCGTCCTTCCCCCACTATCATGGCCTCGAACACCCCGGGAAGGTCTCGCAACCTTGTCTCCGCGTTCAGCGGGTTCACGAACTTGCCGTACGAGGTCTTGATGAGCTCCTTCTTGCGGCCTTCGAGGACCAGGCCGCCTTCGGGTGTAAGGTGGCCGATATCCCCGGTCAGCAGGTGACCGTCCCGGAACGGTTGTTCGACATCTCCCAGATAGCCGCAGGTCACCTGCGGTCCCTTGACCAGGACCTCGCCGTCGGCGGCTATTTTCACTTCGGTCGACGGAAGCGGCTCGCCCACCGTGCCGAACCGGTTGCGGCCCGGGTAGTTGATGGTGACCAGGGGCGCTTCGGTCAGCCCGTAGGCGTTGTGCACCTCGATGTCCAGCTTGTGAAGGCCGGTCAGGATGTCCGTGCTCATGCGGCCGGAACCGGAGATGAGGTAGGCGCACCGGTCCAGACCCGCGGAGCGCAACGCCCTGCGCCTGATTATGGGTGCCATTATCAGCCCGCTGATTCCGCCCGCACCCTCCAGGTACCTCTTGGCCCGGGGGTTGGCGAGCAGGGTGTCCCACATCTTCTCATAGAAACGGGGGACCGAGAAGAACACGGTGGGCCTCACCTTCAGCAATGCCGCCTTAAGTCCGCCGAAGTCCTTCAGGAAATAGAGGTTGATAGGGGCGGGCGCGTAGAAGGGGGAATAGGTGGCCAATATCCCTTCGACCACGTGGTTCATGGGCAGGAAGGAAAGGTAGAACACCTCTGAGTTGCGGGCCTCCCAGGGAGGCAGCGACGCGGTGGACTCGGCCATATATCGCAGGTGCTCGTGCTTGAACAGAACCCCTTTGGCCTTCCCGGTGGTGCTGGACGTGTACCGTAACGTGGCCAGGTCACCGAACCCCGCTGGCGACCGATCGGCCGCCTCTCCGCCCAGTTCCAGGAAGTCCTCCCATTTCATCACCCTGTCCGCCAGTTCCTCGGGCACGGAGCCGCAGAACGAGACCGCTGGCACGGCGACGCTCATCTCTCCGAACCTCTTCAGGACCGCCTCCGAGCCGATCAGCACGATCTTCGCCCGGCTGGACCCGACGAGCTCGCTCAGCTCCTTGGGCGGGCTGGTATAGTACAGCGGCACGCTCACTCCTCCGACCAGACCGATGGCCACGTCCAGGACCAGGTACCGGATGCTGTTCGAGCCGACGATCGCCACTCGGTCTCCCGGGACGATCCCCAATGACCGGAGCGCTGCGCTCGCCATGAGCATCTCCCCCCTTACTTCCTCGGCCGGTCTGGACACAACCGAACCGTCCACGATATCGAACAGCCGGACCGGCCTCCTCTTGCTCTTGAGACGGAACAGGACCTGTTCATGCACTGTTCGTTCCGACCTGTGCAGGAAACCGTTGTAGGTCCCGAACTCCAGCAGCCGGGGAAGGAGATGGTGCCAGTCTATACTGTAGACACCCATCAGTTCGTCGACGTTGTCCCGCCGGAACGCCCGGCGCTCCTGCAGGTAGGGAGCGATGACCTTGAGGTCTTCCGACGCACGGCCCATCAGGCCAGCCATGGGAACGAACACCGGCCTGGGAAGCTCGACGCCCAATCTCTCCTTGGCCCAGGTCCTTGTGAAAATGATCGCCTCCTTCACCGTCGGTAGCGCATCCAAAACACCCACCAGATGGAACGTTCGGCCTTCCGCCCGACGGTCCAGGGTAAGGCGTCCGATCGCCTCTGCTATATAGTCGACCGGAACCAGGTTGACCTTCTGCGATGCGGAGAGGGGAACGACCTTCAGTTTGCCGGTGAGGTACAGGCGGAGAGGATAGTACAAGGTGTTGAAGGTGCGGACATGACCATCCTCGGAGCTGCCGACCACCATGCCAGGACGGAAGATCGAGACCGGCAGATGCTTGGCCGCTCTCACCAGCCTCTCGCCTTCGAACTTGCTGATCTCATAGTTGCTGAGGAAGCCGTAGCGGTCGGTCAGGTCCTCCTCCGGGATGACACCTTTACGCGCTCCGGCCACGTATGCTGTGGAGATGTGTGAGAAACGCTCCAGCCCGTGGTGTCCCTGAACATCGTCCGCTAGCCTGAGGACGTTCCTCACCCCTTCCACATTGGTCCTTCTCAGATCCTCCAAGGGTGCATTGAGCCTGATGTCGGCTGCGGCATGGATGATCGTGCCGACCTCGGCGATCACACGCTCATAACTGTCAGCGGCCAGGCCCAGGCCTTCGACGGTCACGTCACCGGCAATGACCCGGACCCTGTCGTCCAATGCCTGGATCAGTTCCTGGCGGTCCCACCACGCCCTCGACAGACGGTTCTTTGCCTCCTCATCGTTCTCCGCCCTCACCAGGACGATGATGGGACGTTCGGTGTTCATGATCAGCCAGCGCGCCACATAGGTGCCGATGAACCCGGTCCCTCCGGTGAGCAGGACGGCGTTCATGTCCGCACATCCCATCCTCGGGCTCTTAGGAACCCGCCCACCAGCAGGCGTGCGCGCAAGGCCCGGTCCTTCTGCTCGCGATGAGCTGCCGCCAGCTTTTCCCTGACCTCAACCGGATCGTCGAGGAGCCTTCCGGCACGATCCCTTACCGATGGGAAAAGGTTCGGCGCGTCTCGTGGGAAGAAGTAATCCTGTTTCATCCCGATCTCGTCGTAGAGGTCTTCCAGTCGTACATCGTGGGCGATCGCCACCTGCGGAATGTGGCCTTCCAGGGACAACGCTCCCGCATGATATCGGGAGGTTATGAGCAGGTCCAATCCCCTCAGCACCGTGGTCATCTGGGAGGCGTTGTATCGACTGGACGAGAAGATGCGAGCGCGGTCCTTGTGCCTCATCCGGCTGCGGATGTCTGCGGCGATGGCATCGTCCAAAGATTCCATGCATAGGAGTGCGACGCTCCTGCCATGTTCTTCGACCATCCAGTCCGCCAGTTCCGCAAAGTCCTGGGCCAGCCGGGCCGCTGCCGCCCTCCTTTCCTTCGTCCAGGAGAAATAGAACGGCCATTTGTAGCATCGTGCCCGGCGACCCCACAGGCGGGGAACGACCGGAAAGAGGTTGAAATCCACGGCGGCAATGCCCACCACCCCTGATGAGGGGAACTCCTGAACTAGGACGTCCCTGTCGGAAGGATCGGGCTTGAACAGGAAGGCCGTGTCGGCGGCCACCTCAATGGGCGCGGTCACCTCCCAATTCCTCAGCCGCTCGGCACTGGCATATGTGCGGGTGATGATCAGATCGGTCTTGCTCGCCTCAACCCTGATCTTTTCCTGGCTGGCCGGCGAGACCTGTCCCGAGTCGACGGCATACGAGATGCACGGTTTGCCAAACTCGGCCGCGCAATGGGTGGCCCAAAGGTAGGCGTCCAGCAGGGCCTTGGTGAAGGTCTCGATGTAGCAGCTGCCTTCCACCAGAATGACCAGATCGTGCTCACGCACCAACCGGCGGACGGTCCGTTTGTAGGTGGTCGGTACCCTGACTATCCTGAGGTTCTCCTCTTCCTTGAGGTAGCGGCGGAGCTTCTTCACGTCGAGGCTGGGAACAGTGAGAATTGCCTTTGGCCCCAATAGCGATCTCATGTCCTCTATCGTTGCCAGGAGCTTTGCCTCCGCTCCGGTGTTGTTCGCTCCGTTGTACCCGAACAATAGGACCTTGAGTACGCTCATGATGCTCGCCCTTTCTCCCTTCCTATTGAACATATGAAGCGAATTCCGCACTTAAATCTAACCTAGAAGAAACAAGTCGGATTCCGATAAATCAGTCATGATGAATGATCGTTCAAACCGCTGCCAGAAAGGTTAGGGACGTGTAACAAAGAACATCTCCATCGGCGTTGTGCTCACGAGCATGCAGCCAGAAGCCGAAAGCGTATAAGCTCGCCAGGAAACGTCGGTCGCATCAATGGATCCCAACACTTCAAGGATAACGAGATGCCTAGGGTGCTGCCAGTATCTGGGCCACGAATGCCTCCACTCTTTTCTGCCAGCCTTCCTCCAGCGGTCCTTTCAGCGTTTCCGGATTGACAAAAGCCTTCATCTCCGCCACTTTGACCATGCCTTTCCCACTGAGCTGCTCGTCGAGCATCGGGATCGTCCGGCGCAATTTCTCCATCTCTTCTTCCGAAGGCATCCTTCCCGTCTTCTTATCGGGGATGGTGGCCCCAAAGGTGCCGAATACCGCATACCTCGCTCCAGGTTGGGGCTCGATCTTCTTCATGAAGCGGACCACCCCTCCTGGGGCTTTCCCGAAACGGGTTGGAGATCCGAAGACATACAGGTCTGCAGGAGGCACATCCTTTGGGCTCACCTCTTTGATGTGATGGACATCGACCTCGTTGCCTCTGGCCTGCAGGAGCCGTTTGATCTCATCCGCCACCCTTTCACCGTTCCCGAATCTTGATGCGTGATATACTTCAACCTTCATGATGACACCAAATAAAATACGACCTTTCCACTAATTAAGGATGGCGAATGCTCAGATGACATTCGTATCGATCTCAGTATGGTCCGTATTCGTATTGACAATAATGACCAGAATTTCAGGATTGCCCGGTAAGCTTTCATCGCATCTGGCAGACCGACCATGATTCGAAATGGTCTACCCTGCTAGCAATGAAGATAACTTTATCTATGGAATTGGATATGAAATGTTGTGAGATCATGGATAATGGCGATGTGCCATATTCTATTAAAATCAATATCACTACATAAATTAGGGAAGGAATGAATTAATAAATGATTATTCTGGATATTCTTTTAGTTGTCTTCTTCATAGCCATGAACGCGTTTTTCGTCATTGCGGAATTCGCATTGGTCAAGGTCAGGAAATCACAGATAGATGTCCTGGCGGCGGGCGGCGGCATCGGGGCGAAGTATGCCCAAACAGTGGTCAATGATCTGAATTCCTATCTTTCCGCCTGTCAATTGGGAATAACGGTCGCCTCCCTGGCTCTCGGTTGGATAGGGGAACCTGCGGTCTCGGCGATGATAGGTCCGATACTCGAGTACGCAGGGTTGGACGCGGGGATGATCCATACGATCTCGATCGTGGTGGGCTTCCTCATGATAACCATCCTGCATATCGTGCTGGGTGAGCTCGTCCCCAAGTCCCTGGCGATACTGGATGCGGTCAAGTATTCCACCGCCACAGCGATGCCCCTGGTCTTTTTCTACAAGATCACCTATCCGATCATGTGGCTGTTCAACCATGCCACGAACGGATTGCTCAGGCTCATGGGACGTTCGATGGCCGAGGACCGCGGATCGGTCCATTCGGATGAGGAGATCAAGATACTGGCCGAGGAGAGCTACAAGCATGGCCTCATCGACAAGACCGAACTGACCTATGTGGACAACATCTTTGACTGTTCCGACAAGATCGTTAAGGACGTGATGGTGCCCCGCATGGACATCGTGTGCGTTTTCAAAGGCGACTCCATCGAAAGCGTATTGGAAACCGCCATGCGGGAGAAATACACCAGATATCCAGTATGCGTGGACAACACCGACAACGTGGTCGGCTTCATCAATATCAAGGATATCTACGAGCACAGGATCCGCGGCGACCTGAACGGTTTCGACGGCATGATCCGCAACATCATCTCCGTTCCCGAAGGGATGCCGATCAACGATATGCTGAAGAAATTCCAGAAGGAGAAACAGAACATTTCCATCGTCGTTGATGAGTACGGTGGAACCGCAGGCATCGTGACCGTCGAGGACATCCTCGAGGAGATCGTCGGGAACCTGAGCGACGAGTTCGATGAAGAAGAGAAGGAGATCGAACAGACCGATGAGAACACCTACCTGGTGAAGGGAGTCGTCGGTCTGGACAAGATCAGCGATCTCACGGGCGTTCACCTTCCCGAGGATGAGTATGATACCCTGAACGGCTTCCTCACTGGACAGCTGGGAAGGATACCCGCGGTCAAGGAGAAGCCCACTGTGAACTACGAAGGGCTCGAGTTCCACGTGGAGAAAGTGGCCGGCAAGCGGATCGTTCAGGTGAGGATAACCGGTGTCAAGAAACAGGAACCAGAGGACGTTGGCCATGAAGGGAAAACGACCTGATTGAGTTCTTGAGGTCAAGTATCGGGAATCGATTCTATCTACAATTGCCATCAAGAGATGACTATCACATTCAGATCGATATTGGGCGTCACGGGGCGTTCCCATGCCCTTTACGTCGACGCCTCGTCCTTTTTTCTTCTTCAGGATCTCCTCAGAGCTTCTCCAGTATCTGTTTCCTCTTCGTGTCGTACTCCTGCTGGGTCACCAATCCCTTCTGCTTCAGTTCGTCCAGTTCTTTCAGGCGGTCCGAGGTGGAAACGGTCGCAGGCTGCGCGGCCGGCTGGTTGACCACCATGACCGGCATGGCGGCTGGATTGACCACGGCGCTGGCGATCTTGTTGACCATAAAGGGCTGGGCCACGTTCTCCCAGCTTACAGCCCCGCCGCTCCTCAATTTGATACCAGGGGACTCGTAGTCGATCCCTCCCTTCTCTCCGGATGTTGCGAAATAGATATCGCCATAACCGAGGAGCCTTTCATACCATGGCTGGATCACCGTCACGTTCTGGATCTTGTCGACGCCGACCTCAGCGAAGCGCAGGGAAAAGATGCCGTATCTGGTAATGATCCGGCGGTCGGTGATCAAGAACAGGACCCTGTTCAGGTAGATGTAATTGAACAGCAGGGCGACGAGAGCGAACGCCAACGGGATGAGGTACCAATATCCCAGTCCGCCGTTGGATATCATGGACACGACCGCAATGCCGATGCCTATAAGGCCGCCGAGAAGCCCGAAGCGGCGCTCATCCCATATCATCAGGAGGCACGCTATCACCGCTACTGCGACCGGTAGAAGGTTCTTCTTGTCTCCGTCGTAGGCAAACATGCTGATCAAATAGATCAAGGCAAAGAAGGTCAACAATAGCCCTCTGCCTAAAATCACGATCGCTGCTGGCTTGCCGCTCCATTTGATGTCCTCCCCGCTTACTAGATATGCGGACGCGGGTGTTCCGCTGGTTATCTTTGTTGTGACAGATCCCATTTTGCTGTTCATCCTTTTATCCCCCCTAACGTTGATTGTCAAATGACCTAAAGTCCCTGTCCTTGGCTAGAAACGCGATGATTATACGAGCCCGTGATTATAAGAATGATTGGAGCTACACAGAGGACTAGACCAACATCCGAATGGGAGCAATGGGAGGTCCAATCGGTTCAATGGTCATCTGTTTTCCTTGTCCCGTGTTGGGAAATAATTTATAATGGTCTTAAGATTCAATCCTACCTTGTTAGGGTGAACCATGTCCGTCGAAATCCTCACCTCTGACCTAGCTGAAATGGGGTTCTTTGCCGTTTTGGGTCTGTTCTTCTTGGCCGAATTTCTCGGGGTAATGATCATACCGGCCCTGAAACGGCAGGGAACCAGGGTCCAGCAGAAGAATAGGGGATCGAATCTATTGGTCATATCCTCATGGATTGTCGCCCTCATAGTGTCCCAATTGTTCGCGAAGAACGATGTTGCCGTTTTGCCAAGCTGGGCCTATTATCTCGGGCTGGTAGTGATGCTGACCGGCATCGCCTTCAGACAATGGGCCATCGCTGTCCTTGGCCGTTATTTCTCTGGGGTCATAGGTGTACAGGAAGGTCAGAGGGTGGTGGAATCCGGTCCGTATAGCTTGATCAGGCATCCTTCCTACACCGGCGCGCTTCTCATAATGGTCGGGATAGGCCTGGCCATGCAATCCTGGGGTGCGGTGCTGGTCATAATGCTGGTCTTTGCGATCAGTTACGGACATAGAATGCTGGTGGAGGAAAAGGTGTTGGTGGCGAACCTCGGTAAAAGTTACATCGAATATATGGGAAGGACAAAAAGGGTGATCCCTTTTCTGATTTGATGCACCAAAGGGATTGCCTTCCAGTTCAAAAGGGAAATAAGTTGGGCACTACCGGCATCGCGGTAGGTGCATCGAACTCCCGTAGACCTGTCCACCTAGCCTAGAACCCTGTCTCAAGCGGTCTCGGTTGGAGGTCATAGTTGATCATCCAGTTGACCCCGAACTTATCGGCGAATGAAGCATACAACGCACCCCAGAACATCTTCTGCAGGGGCATCGTGACCTTCCCTCCATCCGACAGGCCCTTGAATATGGTCTCCGCCTCCGCCTCGCTTTCTGCGTTGATCATCATGTGGACGTTGTTGCCCGTGATCACCTTCAGGCCATGCGCCTCTGGGGCGTCGCTGCCCATTATGACTATGCCGTTGTTTAGGACGAGAGAGACATGCAATATGAGCTCCCTCTCACTCTCCGCGACATCTCCCGAGCCTGGCGGCATGTCCTTGAACCTCTGGAGCATGGTGAACTCGCCGCCCAGGACCGACTTGTAGAAATTGAACGCTTCTTCCGTCTTGTCTTTGAAGTTGAGGTATGGGTTTATGGACTTCATAGACCGATTTTGGAGCTAGGCCTACTTAATGATGCCGTGAGGAAGGTCATCGCTCCTTCCGGTTCAGGCCGGTCGGTACCTCAGCTGGACCACCCCATTCCCGTATGCTTTGGCATCTATGAGCTCAAGGTCCATCTGTTTGATGTTGGCGAAGAAGCTCTTCCCCATTCCCAGGACGATCGGGACCACTATCAATTCGTATTCGTCGATAAGGCCCAGCTCCGTAAGCTGCCTGACTATGGAACCGCTCCCGATTATGACCATGTCCTTTCCTTTCTGCTTCTTGAGCTTGGTTATGCTGTCTTTCGTGATCTCCTTCATCAGCGAGACGTTCTTCCAGTTCGGCCCTTCCTCCACGCTCTCGAGCTTTCTGGAGAAGACAATCTTCTCACTGTTGTTCATGACCTTGGCCATCTCGGGGTCGTTCCTGATCGCTTCCTGTGTGGGCCAGTAGCTCTTCATCATCTCATAGGTCTTGTGTCCTAGGATAACCGTACCCCCCGATTTCGCCTCTTTATGGGTTACGTTATCGAATTCCTCATCCTTCTTGATCGATTTGAACCAATCCGTGTCCCCAAGTGGTCCGGCAAAGTAACCGTCGAGGGTGACGTAATTGAACACCGTTATCTTTCTCATGATTAATATTAGTCAAGCAGCCTGATTAAATCAGTTTGCATCGGGTCGAAGCGTGCGGCTTGATTCCTTAAGGATATTCCATGTGGTCAGTCAGGCTGAGCGTGGTGGAGATGGCCTTAGCAAATTCGTCCCATCCGATCTTGGACTGGACATCATTATTTGCCCCTAATGCATTCCCTCACTGCGGCAAGGATACAATAGAGTACTGCTGTTGGATGGGTCAAGGTGATAGATCATGAACGCGGTTGATATAAGCCGGTGTTTCGGTTGTGGCAAGGACAATCCTATCGGTCTCCATTTGAAGAAGGAATATCGCGGTAACAAGGCCCATATCGAGTTCTCGGTCAAGCCTGAGTATACTGGATATCCCGGGTTGATGCACGGAGGCGTTACCTGTGTCCTGTTCGATGAGGTTATGTACCACGCCGTCGCCAGGAATGAGACGGTTGCGGTCATCGCCAAGATGACGGTCGACTATCGAAGCCCAGCACTGGTCGGCGACCTTCTAATCTGCGAAGCCGAGGTCGTCAGACGAGAAGGGAGGAAGATCGACGTCTACGCTACCATCGTCAACGGAACGACGAACGTTTTGGTCGCTGAAGCAAAGGGATTGTTCATCGAGGTCGATCTAGGGAAGCTCGTCGGAGAGAGAATTCCTGAGAATCCATCCAAATGAAATGATTTCCATAGCGTTGGGAACCGGGCAACGGCTACCTGTCCGATCTCCCCGATATTCCGGCAATGAGCACCATGGATGTCATTATGTTGAATGTATGAGGTCAATGGACCATCTGAGGCAGGTATATCTAGAGAATCCACGCATCATAATCGCATGGGAGATCCGGACGGGATCCAATGGCCGGAACACTTCGATCCACGGAACGCACCGGTACACGTCAGGAACGAACTGGTCGTCAAGGCGCCCTGCGATTCGGTGTGGGGATGGCTAGTGCGGGCGGAGCTCTGGCCTACCTGGTATACCAACTCCAAGGATGTTCGTTTCCTGGAGGGATCCCCTCCCGACCTCCAACTCGGGACCAGATTCGCATGGAAGACGTTCGGCCTCGATCTGGTTTCGACGGTTGTTGAGTTCGAAACTGGAAAAAGGCTTGCCTGGGATGCAAAAGGCCGAGGGGTCTCAGCATATCACGCATGGCTTCTGCAAGGCACCGACATGGGATGCAAGGTGGTGACAGAAGAGACCCATTATGGGTGGCTCGCCAGGCTTAATAACCGGTTTAGGCCCGACAATATGCAAATGAGGCATCAGGAATGGCTTGAAGGTCTTGCGGACAAGGCCAGGAAAGGACGGCCATGATCTGGTCGTTCACGATCGTGTTGTCTGTACGACCGACTGAGATTCATTCAATTTTGCAGATCCCCATCCTATAGGGCCCTCGCCATTCTTGACCACAATCGACGCCGTTGTTGAAACGTGCTCTCCGACGCCTGATCTCTGACAATGAGTATGGTACCTGCAATTTTCAAATAGGTGGAGGTAAGAGCAACATTCCATGGCAGAAACACCGCAGGATGACAAGGTTGGAACATGCCGGAAATCCCGTCACAAATGCGACCTCGAGGAGAAGATCGGTTATGTCCCTCTCGCCCTGACCGGGGCAGGAAAGATCGACGAGGAGATCGGCGGGAACCTGGAGAAGGTCATAGCAGACCTCTACGACGATGTATGGAAGGAGGGCGCCTTGACCAGGAAGGAGAAACATCTTATCGCTTTGGCCGTCGCCCTTGCGGAAAGACAGGAGGGCCAGACCCACAAGGTCCTGGAGAAGGCCAAACGGGCCGGAGCCAGTGACGCAGAGATATACGAAACGCTGAAGCTCGTGCTCTGGCTGAGGGGAGTTCCCTGTTTTGTTCAGGGAGAAAGGATGCTGGCAGGTATGATCGGTCGATGATGCGGTCCGACAATCTGGTCGCCCAGACCTGGCCCTCGTAGTTCCCCAACAGCACTCAGCGGCCACCCGAGGGGATCGAATCGGTGGGTCGACCCCCTCTTTTTAATATTCGAGCATATCGTCATTCTTATAATCCATGCAGCAACCATATGTTCTGCATGCCATCAGGCTTTGAGCTCTATAAGAACATACACAAAGGCCAGCGCTTTGAGATGTTCCGCATATCAGACCTGGCCGGTCAGGCCGAGCCGGAAGATCCAGAGAGCCTTACAAGGTTGAGCGCCCGAATAGCAGCGTTCCGAGATGAACTGCGCAATCATGCCCATACTGAGGAGACCTATGTCCATCCTATCCTGGCCCAGCGCGTTCCCGGAGGTGCCCGTAAACTGGAACAGGACCACACGGTGATGCACAGGCAATTGGATGACCTTGTCGCCATGACGGAAACGATGATGTCGAACAAGTCCATCCCGTCGACTGAAGGCAAGGCACTGTTCCAGGAACTCTACCTGGCCTGGAACCGCTTCGTGGCTTTCTACCTCGAACACATAGACTACGAAGAGGAACAGGCTCAGCCGGAACTTTGGCGGCTGTGCAGCGACGAAGAGGTGAAGGGTATCTTCGGCCATATCATCGGGTCAGAAGCACCCGAGATGCTGGCGTTCGACCTGGGCATCATGCTTCCGGCCGTAAGCAGAGGGGAGAGGGTTGAAATGGTCAGGGCCCTGGATAATGCTCCGCCCGAGATGATGAAGATGTTCAGCGGGATTTCGCAAAAGGTCTTGTCTCCAGAGGATTACGAGGACCTGAGGTCAAGGGGAGGTCTCCCATAGGAAGAATGGCAAACTCGTGATCCTCAAGCGCCAGCCTAGTCCTCTCTCCATTTGAAAAGCCTTACCGCCGCAACGAAGACAACTGCCGTTATGACCAGTATAATTGCCATGTCGGCCAGTGCGGCGCCGATGTTCCCATACACCATGACGTTGTTGATCCCTTCGATCACATAGAACAGCGGCAGCACGTGCGCGATGCCTTGCAGGTACATCGGCATGATGCTGATGGGGAAGAACGTCCCGGATAGGAACATCATCGGGAAGGTCACGATGTTGCCCACCACGCCGGCCGTCTCCGGGTTCTTGGACACCGTTCCGACCAGCATGCCCAGGGCTGCGAAGAGCGTAGGGCCTATCAGCAGGAATGGCAGGATCCAGATGGTCAGGGTAATGTGGGCGTCGAACGCCAGGATGCCGACGGTCACCATCAGGACGAATGAGATCGCGGACAGGACGATGTACCACATGACCTTCGACAGCAGCCATTCCATCTTCGTCAGCGGCGTGAGGCTGAGCTGCTTGAACAGCTTGGTCTTCTTATATTCCGAGGAAATGTTGGTAAGGGAGAACATCGGGCTGACCAGTATCGAGAAGCCGATAAGCCCAGGGATCAGGAAATCGATGTATTTGGTCTGCTGGGTGTTGACCGTGGTCTGCGTCAGGCCGATGACGCTCGTGCCGTTGAAGCGTTGCAGGTTGAACAGGTTGGACACCCCGTTGACCGTTCCGGCGACTATGCTGCTGCTGGTCGATGCCGGGTTTCCGAAGACCGTGATGTTCACCTGATGAGCAGCCAGATAGTTGGCCGAGAATCCCGCCGGGATGATGATGCCGTCAGAGGCGGAATGATCCGCCAGGTATTTGGGCAGGTCCAGAGACGGATCCACCATGATAACTTTCAGGGTGTGGGTGGCGTTCAGCGCTTTCAGGAATTGACCCGCGACATTCATCTGCGGCACCGAGAACGGCCCGCTGTCCTGGTTCTGCATATAGACGTCGACGGTGCCGCCCGAATTGCCGGAGAAAATGGCGCCGAAGATCAGGATCAGGATGACCGGGAAAACCAGTCCGAAGAACAGCCCGATCCGGTTGCGCAGGTAGCCTCTGCTGTAGACCTTGAAATCGGCGAGGATGCGTTTTCCGCTGATCATTGGCCACCACCTCCTTCCCGAGGCCCGTTGTTCGTTCTCCTCTTCAGCTCTCCACGCTCATCCACGATCCCGCTCACCAGTTTTACGAACACATCGTCCAGGCTGTCCCTCCGGGTGCGGATGTCGCCCCACTCCATACCCGAGCTCTCGGCCGACTCCAATGCCGTCAAGGCATCCGTCTTCCGGTCCATTTTGATGCTGATCTCTCCGGTATTGAACGTCACCTTCAGCTTGGTGTTCTCCTGGATGTGATCTGCAAGCTCCTTGCTCCCGCGTATCTCCAGCCGCTCCCCGGAGCCGTGTTCTCTGATGATCTCGTCCGACGTGCCCATCGCCACGATGCGCCCATGGTCCACGATGGCCACTCGGTCGGAGAGCACCTGCGCCTCGTCCAGATAGTGGGTGGTGAGCACGATGGTCTTGCCTTTTTCCTTAAGACCCCGGATCACCTCCCAGACCGCCCTCCTGGCGTTGGGGTCCAGGCCGGTCGTAGGCTCGTCCAGGAACAGAAGCTCCGGAGAGTTGACCAGGGACAGTGCCAGCCCGGTCTTGCGTTTCTGTCCCCCGGAGAGGTTGTCGAAATGGACATTGGCCGATTCTTCCAATAGAACATCCTTGAGGATCTTGTCTGGATCGACCTCGATATCAAAGAGCATGGCATAATAGAGGATCGCCTCCCGGGGGCTGGTCTTGTCGAAGAAGGTGAACTCCTGTGGAATGACGCCGATCTTCCGGTGGAGCTTGTACCCGCTCTCCCACGGGTCCAGGCCGAGCACGGTGGCCTCTCCGCCATCCTTTTTCCTCAGGCCCTCCAGGATCTCTATGGTGGTGGTCTTTCCGGCCCCGTTCGGTCCCAGGAGGCCGAACACCTCTCCCCCCTTGACACTGAACGAGATGCCGTCGACTGCTTTTATGTCACCGTAGTGCTTTTTCAGTTCTGTGACTTCGATAGGGTTCAAATGTGTGTCTCCGACATTTTCGAGGCATCGATGCAATTCAACGTCCTGTGCAATATTGGCACACCTCATTTGAAATAACTTTTGGAGCCCGGCCTTTTCTAACCACCCCCCCAAAATCTCTTGTCGATTTAATCGATCGATCGACGAGGGTCATCGTCGGCTCTGCCTTCCGTAACAGTCGGCTATCCCTGTCATCTGCTTCTGCTTTATGTAGGAACATAGGACAGCAGGTCAGACCTGGCTACTGCCGGGGTTCTGGACCTTTTTATAAATCTATTTCACCCATTGCCCGGCCTCTCAAGCACCAAATGGGAGGAAACCGGCCGTTCATTCGGAGGAAAACTGACCATCTCCCCGGTCATGCCAAGTATTATTTTGGTCGGGCTCGCACATACCATCGATGATCGGCTTGAAGAGGGTGTACGAACCGTCAAGCCCGGATGATGGCACGAGGGTTCTGGTCGACCGGTTATGGCCCAGGGGCGTTTCGAAGTCCAAGGCGGCGGTGGACGTTTGGCTCAAGGAGGTCGCTCCATCTCCTGACCTCAGAAAGTGGTTCTCGCATGAAGATGCCAAATGGGATGAGTTCCGGGAAAGGTACTGGAAAGAGCTGGAGGCCAATCCTGCGAACGTCCAGAAATTGAAGGATATGGCCGACAAGGGAAAGATCACCCTGATATTCTCCACCCGGGACGAGGTACGGAACAGTGCTGCCATACTTCGGGATTTCCTGACCAGGTCCGACGAATCCGGTTGAGGTCGCCCAGTATGGCGTGGAAAGGATCAAAATAGCGTGGGGAGGCATCGAAGACCCAACATTCTCCTTCCGCGGCAGCGGTCCGATGTTCAGTCATCCTTCTTTTCATCCGGTAGGTAATCCTCCCGGACCGGGGAGAAGACCTCGATAGCCACCGAATCTTCCAGTATGACCGCTCCATGAACGGTGTTGCCAGGTATGTTCCAGCTATCTCCCGGGCCGACCATTGACTCTTCCGTCCCGATGGTCAGGCGCATCGACCCCGACACGAGATATCCGGTCTGCTCCTGGAGATGGGAATGGCTGGGAAAGAGGCAGTCCGCCTTCAGTCGGAATTCGGTGAAGAGCGTGTGGTTACCATAGGTAAGCGTCTTCCGCGATATCCCTGGCGCCCTGGTCCTATAGCCGTCATCACATCTTCGATAGAACATGCAATGGTAACTGGCACATGGCGTTATAGTTCTTACCGCTGAGGTCGTAGAAGGTCACTTCACCTCGGCGTCCAACACCATTCGGTGTCGGCCTTTCCTTAGGCCAGACGTGTCAAACCTTCGTTCCCATCGACATGGAGAAATGTAGCAAGATACCAGACCGTGAGTGTGAGGTGCTGGGAACGGATCGTTTTTCATTACCTTCTCGAGATGAGAGCTGATATGGATCGAGAAAGGTGGCCAGGCATCCGCAGCGCCCGATCGGCGATCCCCAGCCCTCCTATTCGATCATTGAACATCCATGGTCCCGGCCTCTTTCAGGGCCTTCACCGCCGCTATGGCCTCGGCCTTCTTCTTGGTCCGGCCCTCGCCCTCCACCGTTCTCCCGTTTATCGTGGTCGTATGGCGGAAGATCAGCTGTCCATCTTCGGTGCGCTCGGACACGTTATGGGTGACGACCAGTTCCCGGTTCCGGTCCACCAGTTCCTTCAGGTCCGTGATCGGTCCCTTGCCGCTGGTCGAGCCCGACAAGAGGTCATCCGTCAGAAGGAACCGGTCAATGAAACCGCTCGCCGCCTCATACCCCACGTGCTGGTATAGCATCCCGACGATCGCTTCGAATGCCGTCGACACCATCTTGTCGGTGACCTTGGCCCCCGCATCTCCGTGATGCATGGCCAGCATTACGGCGAGTCCGCCCTCCCTACCCGCCATGACCAGGACCGGGTTGCTTCTAAGATAATTGCACATCAGGGACATGGTGCCCGGCGCGAACTCCTGTTCCAGGTCAAAGATGGCCTCGGCCACTCGCATGTTGAGAACGGCATTGCCCAGGAATTCCAGCCTTTCGTTGTTCGGCACTCCGGCAGATTTGGGGGTCAATGCCTGTGCCAGGATCTTTCCGTCGCTGTCCGTTACCAGCAGGTCCTTGACGTACTCCTCGATGGTCTCCATTCGATTCATCTCTCCCTGGCGGATATGTGGAAGGTCCATTAAACACTGCCGTGATCGTTCTTTGTTCGGATCGACCATGGTCGTCCTATGGATGGTTCATGACCTTACGCTCCAAGATCTCCTCTCCTTCGTATACGAACAGCCTTGGTCTCCCCGCCTGCAGGACGACATAGGTGTTGGGAGGCGTCCCTTCGGTGACCCATGAACCGGTGTTGATCAGGTTCCCCTCCTGACTGATGAACGGATTATGCGTATGGCCGAACACCAGGATCTCTTTCGGCCTCCCATGGACCTCGGCATAGGCAAGTTTCTCGATGCCTTCGATGCGGTTCTTCAGCCTTATCTCGGGCCCGTCCTCGATGCTCCCGGTGGTCAGCTTGAGCTTCCCTTCCTCCCCCCGCTCGGCGATGACGGAGTACTGCACGTCGCCCATCTTCTTGGCCAGGTATGTCCAGACGTCGTCCTTCGGTATTCCATCGGAATCAGACATGACATGGCACAGGATCTCGAGTATCGGCCTGATGAACTTGGTCTCGCTCCCGTACTCGAACTCATATCCGTGCATGAAGCGGTAGGTATGCAGCCCATCCGTCAGTTCCAGGGTCTCATGGAACTCGAACGGGTAGTTGTAATGCGGGGCCCGGTTCTTCAGTTTCAATAGGTGGTAGTCGTGGTTGCCCGCCACCCAGTGGACGTTCATCCTTTCCTTGAGCGCCAAGAGCAATTCCATCGTGTCCATGTTCTCCAGGAACACGCCCGACGCATCCCGATGCCACATCTCCACGATATCGCCCAGGAGCACCAGGTCGGTCAGTTCTCCATCTTCGAGGAGAGATCGCAGGAACGATTTGAAGGGATCTTTATGGCTGTTCACGCTCCCCAGGTGGACATCGGATACTACCACGACTTTGACGGTATCACCATGAAATGAAGTCTTGCCCGGAATATATAAACCCGGTGAGGTAAGGAATGGGTAGATGCGTACAATTATGCCATCACGGGCAATGTCATTAATTTGGACAAGACCTATTCGGTCCGGGGATAAATGACGATGGGCGTCAATGACAAGATCAGATTGACCAAGGAGCAAAGGACAGACATGATAACCTCGATCAAGAGGTATTTCCAAAAGGAAAGGGGGGAGGCGATCGGCGATCTCGGGGCCGGCCTGCTGCTGGACTTCATCATTGAGAGACTGGCCCCGGAGTTCTACAACCAGGGGGTCAACGATTCGGCGAAGTACATCGGCGATAGGATAGAGGACATGATGTCTATCCAGATCATAAGACCGAAGTGAATTCTAGGGTATCTCCTGCCTATCCATGATCTCGCCTCCCCCATACACGAACAGGTGCGGCCTTCCTCCTTCCAGCACCACATAGGTCTTGTAGATCTTCGACTCGGTCACCCACGAGCCGGTGTTGACCAGATCCTCTCCTTTGCTGATGAAAGGGTGATGTGTGTGGCCGAAGACAAGGAGTTGGCCAGGTTTGCTCCGCACCTCCTCATGGGCGCGCTTCTCGACCACCTCAAGCCGGTTCTGTGCCAGTCTTTCCTCGGGTCCATCATTCAGGCTCCGGGACCGCCTTTTGAGCCGCCTCTCCAGGTGTTGGGTGAAAACAGTATAATGTAGGTCCAGGAATCTTCTCCGCAGGTAGGTCCACAGTTCCTCCTCCCGGACCCCATCAACGTCGGACATGAAGTGGCACAGGATATCCATCGAAGGTCTTATGATCCTGAGTTCATGCCCATATTCGAACTCGTAGCCATGCATGAACCTGATGGTACGGCCGCTGTCTACCAGTTCCAATTCTTGTTTGAACTCGAAAGGATACCGGTAATGCGGGGCCCGGTTCTTCAATTTCAGTAGGTGATAGTCATGATTTCCGGCCACCCAATGCACTTTTATTTTTCCCTGCAGGTCCTTGATGAGCTGTATGGTGTCCATGTTCTCCAGGAACACACCCGAGGCGTCCCTCCGCCACATGTCCACGATGTCCCCCAGGAGCACAAGGTCCGTGATCTCAGGGTCTTCGCGCAGGGAACTTAGGAACGAGTTGAAGGAAGCCCGGTCACAACTCGCGCTGCCTAGATGGACATCAGAAACGACCACGATCTTGATGATATCACCGGTAAATCAGTCCAGCGCGCTGTATATAAATCGGTGGGGGCTCCGCATGGTGATCAGCCACAGTAGGAAGTCTAATAATCCAGGTGATACGAATGATTAATCTGGTTGGAATAGAAATTGAACTTGACCGAGGAAGAGAGGGAAGAGATCGTCGCCTATGCCGTGTCTAACGTTCCCAAGGAAGGGATCCATTCCCTGTATGCGTTCGGTCCGAAGGTGGCTGGCTATGGGACGGATACCTCTTCCTATGACCTTGTAATAGTCACCAAAGGCCTCCCGAACATCGAAGCGGACCCTAAAGGAACAAAGCCCGATGCTCATTCATATATCCTCGTCGAAGAGAAAGAGCTTCTTGCAGCGGTCGATGGCGGCGGTTCGGGTGAAAAGGCCCTGAGCAACCTTCTGAACATCTACGAACCACTGGTCAATCAAGAGTTCATCCGCCAGGTTGAGCTGAGCTACAAAAGGAGGATAATTGCCGAGGTCCTTTTCGAGCTTCAATCAGACTACGACGATCTCTCCTCGAACTTCATAATTCCCTATGAATACTTTTTATTCGATAAGCTGCACAAAATGGCCTTGGCCCATCCTGATGAGGTCGAGGGATACGTACGCACTTACAGCGGCGCTAGGAAGGAACGTAACCTGACATTCGCCCTCAAAGGATTTCAAGAGGCCTCAGAGAAACTCGCTGCCCAAGCGGTGATCGATAGGTCGAACGATTCGGTCCGGATCCCAGGGGGCCGTGTTAAACGATTGGAAGCCCTTGACGATCTCGGCAAGCTGTATCCCCAGACCGCGAAAGAGATGACCCGGAACACTCTTCATTCCTCAGCTAGCAAGGTAGGCATCCAGCCCAAGACCCAACCCATTCCGGAGGCTTCGATCCATCAAAAGATCTGGACCATGGTCGAGCTTGAACGGCCCAAGAAATTGCTCCGACTTGAAGAGGGGGTGGTCTTTGACGATGCCAGTAAGATGATCGAAGAGTTGGCCCAGATAAATGGTTTCGCTGGAGCCTACGAACACGAAGAGAAGAAGATGGGAGACTTCACCAATTCCAGTAAGGGGTTGGAGATCAAGGGGGGAGGGAGGCAAGCGAAGTTCATCATGAAGCCCTTCCCAGAGCTGAAGTCAGCGAAGTGGTTCATTCTGAACATTTGGTCTCTTGCCGCTAAGAGCTTCAATATGGCCCCGTTATCGAGGCTGAACCGGGAGATCGAGGCGGTCACACGGCTTCGTGGGCTCGGGATCAGGACCCACCGCATTGCCGGGATCATTTTGGAGGACAGGACCCTGGTGACCGAGTATACTGAAGGCACTCCCCTCGATCGGTACGTCCAGGAGATATTCGAGGGGAAGTCCACCGATACCGGCCATATTGAGGAATACGCCCGGGTGCTGGGAAAGATGCACCGTGCCGGTATGGTCTATGGGGACACGAAGCCAGCGAACGCACTCATAGGAAAGGACGGACTCTATCTATTGGACCTGGAGCAGGCAGAGGAAGGAGGGGATAAAGCCTGGGACCTGGCCGAATTCCTCTACTATTCGGCGAGGTCCGCTGAGAAGGAGGCAGGGATGAAGCTAGTCGCCGATTCCTTCCTGGCAGCCTACCGGGAACAAAATGGCAGCCAGACCATAGCCAAAGCGAGAAAGATAAGGTACATGAATCCGTTCTTGATCTTCGTAAAGCGAAAGATGAGACGCGTGGTGAGGGAATCTCTCGAGAGACACTCCTCACCCGATATCCAACAACGAAGAGTTTTAGAATCATGATCTAACGGATTCGTCGACTGGGAGCCAATCACCCGGAGAGCGGATTGGCCAACGAGTCCTTAAACGATCTCGATCCTCTCGGTGATCTCCCTGCCGCCGAACACGAACAGCCTGGGCTTTCCCTCTTCCAGCACCACGAAGGTGTTGTGAGGTTCAGCGTCCCTGACCCAGGATCCGGCATTGACCAGGCTCTCTCCGATATTTATGAATGGGTGATGCGTATGGCCGAATACGAGGACGGTTCCCGCTTTGCCTCTGATCTCATCGAAAGATCGCGCCTCCAGCTTCTCCAATTTATCTTTCAGACGCTCGGCTGGCGTATCATGAAGACTTCTCCGGTTGACGGTAAGGTCCTTTCCTTCCAGTAAGTGCGAGAATGCTGAATAGTGAATGTCGGCCATGATTTTCGTTATGCTCACCCACATCTCGTCCTCCGGCACGCCCTCGGCATCGGACATGACATGGCACAGCATCTCCAGGATCGGCTTGATGAACCTTATTTCGTCCCCATACTCGAACTCATATCCGTGCATGAAGCGGTAGGTATGAGGTCCATCAGTCAGTTCCAAGGTTTCATGGAACTCGAACGGGTAGTTGTAATGCGGGGCCCGGTTCTTCAGTTTCAATAGGTGGTAGTCGTGGTTGCCCGCCACCCAGTGGACATTTATCCTATTACCAAGGTCCTTGATGATCCTCACCGTATCCATGTTCTCCAGGAACACACCCGAGGCGTCCCTCCGCCACATGTCCACGATGTCCCCCAGGAGCACCAGGTCGGTCAGATCGTTGTCTTCCCCAAGAGAGTTCAAGAACCCGTTGAAGGCCGTCTTATCGCACTTATCGCTCCCCAGGTGGACATCCGAAACGACCATGACCTTGATGGGATCACCGATGAAAACAAACCAAGCTCGAATTATTTATACCGTGTTGCCAGGAATGAGAGGTAGGCTATAGGATCTCATTTTCAGATTTGAGAAAAAGATATCATTAAAGGTCAAAGAGCCGATATGAAAACGGTCTGTCCTCAACGGTGGGCGTCATCGAGGTTGGAGGAGCTTAGATGGTATCGAGGTCCGGGATCCGTGCGATCACATTTGTCTGTATTCTAGGTCTGTCCCTAGGGGCGCTTTTGGTGTTATCGTCGAACCCTGTAAGGGCGGATCTCTCCGGCGTCTACGAGTACCAGGTCATCGATGGCGGTCTCCACGCTGAGATCACCGGTTATCTGGGAACGGATGCGGTCGTGGATATCCCGTCGGTTCTGGACACCCACCCGGTCACCTCCATCGGGGACTCTTCGTTCTCCGATCAGGGGAGCATAACGGCGGTCACGATCCCTGATGGGGTCGTCAACATCGGGTCTAGCGCATTCTATCAATGCACCGGGTTACGCTCGATAGTGATCCCGGACAGCGTTACCGCCATCGGTGACAGCGCTTTCTATGGGGACGGTGTGCTGGAAAGCGTCGACATGAACCCCACGAGCAGCCTGGCGACCATCGGCCCCTCCGCCTTCGATTCGTGTGTGTCCCTTCCTTCGTTCACATTCACAGCCGAGGTCGCAACAGTCGGAAGCCAGGCCTTCTATCATTGCTCGTCTCTGAGCACGGTCGACATACCCGATAACCTGGTGACAATCGGAGAAGGGGCCTTCAGCTACTGTTCCGCATTGACTGGATTCACCGTCGACGATGGTAATATGAATTATGCTGCCGTCGGTGGGGTGCTTTACGACAAGTCGATGACCGTCCTTGTCCAGTATCCTTTGGTCAGGTCGGGCATACCGACGATCCTGGATGGTACAACGAACATAGGATATCGGGCTTTCTTTCACAGCGGTTCAATGACCTCGATCACCATCCCGGCCTCGGTCATCTCCATCGGAGGGGAGGGGTTCAGCAATTGCACCGCCCTTACGCACATGAACTTCAACGGTGCTAAGCCGTCATTTGGAGCAGGGTGGATAAGCACCCACGGTGCCGGCCTGAAGATTTACTACTACTTTGGGGCGGGATTCACCACACCGTTGTGGCAGGGCATACCCACCGGGTGCATCAGCGATCTGGAGATGGACACCAACATCGGGACCACTTCACCGGCCGAGGGCACATGGGAGAGGAACGGAACGGTATCGATCACGGCCATAGCACCTGACCCGGGTGAAGGCAGGTACGTTTTCGACGGCTGGACCGGGACCGGGGATGGCGGTTACACCGGAAAGGATAATCCGGCCTCCATCACCATGAACGGACCCATCAGCCAAACAGCCCATTGGACGCTGCAATACAAGCTTACTATCTCCGCAGGGGTGGGAACCACCTCCCCAGGTGCGGGCGAACACTGGTATGAAGCCGGTTCTTCGGTTACCATCGAGGGAGACCAGACATCCGTAGCCACTGGCGAAAGATACGTTTTCGCAGGCTGGAGCGGTTCCGGTGCGGGAAGCTTCTCCGGTTCGGACGACTCCACCGACGTTATCATGAATGGCCCCATCACCGAGACCGCCTCCTGGACGCATCAGTACCAACTGACATTCGCCGTTTCTCCCTCGGGGACGGGCAGCACCACTCCCTCCGGTAGCGGCATTTGGGTCAACGCTGGAACACTGTCGATCACTGCCACTCCCACCGGGGCGAACTATTTCGGCTCATGGAGCGGCTCGGCCGGGATCACTTTCGACGCCCAATCATCATCGACCACGGCGGTCGTCAACGCCCCTGGGACCGTCACCGCGAACATGCTTCCGATCATAGGGATCACCATCACTTCGAGTCCGGTCGGTTCCGGATACATCATGGTGGATGGGGCGGCTTACAGCGCTCCTCATACCTTCAATTGGACGATGAACAGCGTCCACAGCCTATCGGCCATGTCGACCGTGTCGGTCAGGGCCGGAGAGCGTTACACGTTCAGTTCCTGGAGCGATGGAGGCGGCCAGGTGCATGATTACACCGTCGTTACCGCTGCCGACGTGGTCACGGCCCTGTTCGTCCACGAATACCAGCTGACGATGTCCTCGAATTTCGGGACCACCAATCCCGGGGCCGGGTCTACCTGGCACGACGCCGGGTCGTCGGTCTCGATCAATGCCTCCCTGCCTTCATCCGGGGTGGGCGAGCGCTTCGTGTGGTTAGGCTGGGTCGGTATTGGCCCTGGAAATTATTCCGGAACAACCGGCCAGAGATCGATAACCATGAACGGACCGATCGCGGAGACGGCTTCGTGGATGCATCAGTATCAGGTCACGATGGCCACGGACATCGGGACCACCGCTCCCTCCTCGGGAACCTCATGGCAGGACGCTGGCACCCCGTTCTCGATAACTGCGGGACAACCCAGAGAGGCACTGGGCGAGCGGTATCTCTTCAAAGGTTGGACCGGGACCGGCGTTGGCAATTACACCGGTTCGACCAACCCGGTCACTGTGACCGTGAACGGTCCGGTCACCGAAACGGCATCATGGGCGCACCAATACCGGCTGACCCTCTCCGCGAACCTGGGCACGACAACGCCGGTTGCGGGGAGCTACTGGCATGACGCGTCCTCAGCGGTCAGCATCTCGGCCGCGGCCATGGCGACCTCTGCGGGCGAACGGACATCTTTCATCGGCTGGGCCGGAACTGGTTCAGGCAGCTATTCGGGGACGACCAACTCGGTCACACTGACCATGAACGGCCCGATGACCGAGAAAGCCGCCTGGACGCTCCAGTACCAGCTGACCTTGACCGCTTCTATCGGTACGACGACCCCGGCACTGGGCAGCACATGGCACGATGCCCTGGCATCGGTGAACATGACCGCAACGCCACCACCCGCACCGGCGGGTCAGGGTTACGCGTTCGATTTCTGGACCGGGACCGGTCCAGGCAGCTATACCGGCGCGACCAATCCGGTCACCCTGACCATGAACGGCCCGATAACCGAGGATGCAGCCTGGGAGCTCATGGACCTGCCGATAGCGCCGACAGGCCTGATGGCGATAGCCGGTGACGGTCATGTCACCCTGAATTGGACGGGGCCGGTCAATTCCAACGTCGATCACTACTTGGTATATCAGGACGGGGTGGAGGTGAAGGCTGTGAGCACCATCGGCACCAGGATATCCGGACTGACCAATGGCCAAACCTATTCGTTCACCGTCAAGGCGCACAATCTCGCCGGAATCGGACCTGGTTCCTCTTTCGTCCTGGTCACACCGGCCGAGGCCCTGCTTAAGCTGGACATATCGTCCCCCGAGGCTTGGTCCTACAACAATTCCGGAAACGTGGTGTTGCGGTGGACGGCATCGGCCATGACCTCCATCGTGGTCAGGACCGAAGTGCGAAGCGATCTCACCGCATGGACCACGGTCACAGGGTCGAGCAGCACCATGAGCGGTCTCGCACAGGGCACAAGGACCCTGTATGTCAGGGTCACGGATGCAGATTCCCGGGTGAATACGTCTTCGGTCACCATCATCGTGGACCCGACCGCCCCCATCCTTGCCATAACATCGCCGGGATCCGCCTCCTACATCAACAGCTCGAACATAATGGTCGGCTGGACGGTCGTTGATGACGTTTCCGGACCCGCCAGGACAGAGGTCAGTGTCGACGGTTCGGTCTGGACGACCGTGGCCGGCAGCAGTTCCTCCATATCCATGCAGGACGGTCCCCGGAAGGTCTATGTTAGGGCGACCGACCATGCCGGGAACGACAGGACAGCGTTGGTGTCCTTCATCGTTGACACTATGCCACCGACGATCTCTTCCAAGATGCCGACGGGCAGCAAGGAATCGACCCGTTCGACCGTCGATCTGACCTTCAGCGAGGCCATGGACCCGTCATCCACCACGATCTCCCTCGGCGTGGACGGTTCGCTGGTCTGGAACGGCCTCGACGCCACCTTCATGCCATCGGCGGCGCTCAAAGGCAACACCAGTTACACCGCGACCGTGAACGGCAAGGACCTCGCAGGGAACCCGATTTCAGAGTCATGGACGTTCAGCACCGCCCGGGTGGGTAAGATCTCCGGAATGGTCCATGGCCATGACGGAAAGGCACTGGCCAACGCAATGGTTAGGCTGGTCGGTCATAGCGTGGCGGCCCAGACCGGGATGGGCCGCTTCATCCTTGCTGCGTCCGCCGGCCTGGGCATGCTGCAGACCACCACGAGCGATGGGAACGGTTCATACGCCTTCCATGACGTGGCCATCGGCGAGTATGTTCTTGAGGTCGAGGAGCCGGGCTATGCAACCCAGAGCACCGCGGTCATCATGACCGCCCAAGACGTGGACAACGGAGGATTGACGGTCGACCCGCGTGTCGACCTCCGGACCTGGAGGGACGGAAATGTGCTGATCATGGCGGTCGGTCTGCTGATCGCCGCCATCCTGGTACTGGTGATCGTCATACGCAGGAGGCCCGCGGTCGACAGTGAGGCCGGGGGAAGGGAAAAGAAGGGCGAAGCTTCGTCTAAGAAGAAGAGGTCGGAGAAGAGATGAGCGGAGGGACGATCAGCTCTCCGATTCTTCATTCATCCTTGACGTCCATCAGGCCGATTCAACGGACCAGCCGACCGTTCTGTTAGGTTATCAGCAATGAAAAAGTGGGTCCGACCTAAATGCGGGCTCTGGTTATGCCAGATGGGCGAGAGTTCGTTATAGATCGTCCCTGTTCCTCTCTATCAGGAATAATATTAAGTTGCCACCCAAACATAATATTAACTCCTTCGCTTAAGGGCAAGAGATAAATTCCGGGGCGGGTTTCAATGTTCATGAGGTCGAGGATCAGCTTCATTACCTTCGCGATCGCATTACTTCTGATGCTGGGGGCATTGGTTATGATGGTTTCCAGCCCAGCCGCAGCAGAAGTCTCCCTCGATGGAAATTTCAGCTACAGGCATTACCAGGAAGGTGTCGAGATAACTGCCTACCTCGGCGCAGAATCGGTTGTTGTGGTTCCATCGGACATTGACGGCAATCCGGTGGTCTCAATAGGGGCTTCAGCGTTCGCATCTGGCACAACTCTTGTGCCGCTGACCTCGGTCCAGATCCAGGCCGACGTGAGGTCTATCGGAGATTCCGCTTTCTATCAAAGCGGGGCAACCATAAATATTCCCGCAACGGTCCAAAAGATCGAGAACAATGCCTTCTATGGATGCACCGGATTGACAGCGGTCGCCATTCCTGACGGTGTCACCACCATAGGCAGCGGCGCATTCCAGGGATGCACCAATCTGAACTCCCTGACCTTAGACGGCGCGATCAGTCTGAGTTCGGTAGGAAGCAACGCCTTTGCTTCCACCGCCATTCAATCGGTTACCATCCCCGACAGCGTGGCCTCCATCGGAACTGACGCTTTCAATAACGATCCTGCCCTGACCCAGATAGCCGTAGGGGCTGGCAACTCGAACTATGCCAGCATAGGCGGTGTCCTCTATAACAAGGCCATAACAACCCTGATCAAGTATACGGCCGGCAAGCCCGGCGATTTCGTTGTCCCGGACAGCGTCACAAATATCGTGGCAAATTCGTTCCTCGGCTGTACCGGATTGCAGAGCGTCACCGTCCCGAGCGGCGTTACCAACATCGGGGCCAGCGCGTTCTCCGGATGTACGGCATTGACCAGAATGGAATTCAAGGGCAACTCGCCCAACATGGGCGCGAACTGGGCGAGCGGCGCGACCGGCCTTAAGGTCTATTACCATAGCGGTGCCTCCGGCTTCTCCGGCCCGTCCTGGAATGGCATCACATTGGTCGGTCTTTATGGACTGACCATGTCGTCGAATTTCGGGACGACATCGGTCGGGGGCATCTTCGAGGAGGGAGCCCAGGTCACGATCACCGCCACAGCACCGACCGCCAACAGTGGCGAGAACTATGTCTGGAGCGGCTGGACCGGAACAGGCACCGGAAGCTATAGCGGTACCGACCTTACCCGCGTGATCACGGTCAATGCTGACATCACCGAGCAGGCCGTATGGACCAAGCAATACTGGGTCACCGTCTCGTCCAATCCGGTGACGGGGGGAACGACCGTCCCGACCGCGGGACCCCAATGGATCGACGCCGGACCTCTCTCGATACAGGCCAGCACTTCAGCAGGCTACAGCTTCTCATCCTGGTCCAGCACCGGTCCCATCACCTTCAATGACCAATCTTCCTCCACGGTGGCGACCGTTTCCGGCCCGGGGACCATCACCGCGGGGTTCACGGTGAATTCGGTCGAGATAACGATCACTTCCACCCCAACGGGTGCCGGTTATGTCCTGGTGGACGGAAATCCCATCGTCACTCCTTGGACGGGCTCCTGGGTACCGGGAGAGAAACACGACCTGGTGGCGACGGACTCGATCGGTGCGAACGAACAGTACCTGTTCCTTAGCTGGAGCGACACCGGGGCCAGGGCACATCAGTACACCATGCCGATGTTGTCGGACACGATCACCGCCAGCTTCAACCATCAATATCTGGTCACAATGAACGCCAGCTTCGGAACCACCACCCCATCGATCGGTACGCATTGGTACGATGCCGGAACGGTGCTGACGATAGATGCGACCGCCCCAGTGGCCAGCGGTGGATCGCAATATGTATGGAAGGGCTGGACCGGGACCGGGACTGGAAGCTATTCAGGGATCGACAGACCAACATCGAATGTGGTGGTCAACGGGCCGATCACAGAGACAGCCGGTTTCACCAAGCAATACCAGGTCACCTTCGCGGTCTCTCCGGCCGGAGGAGGGACCATAACCCCGGCGCCGGGCACCCAATGGATCGACGCCGGACCTCTCTCGATCCAGGCCACACCGTCGGCCGGTTACAACTTCTCATCCTGGAGCAACAACGACGGTCTGACGACCTTCGGTGATTCGCAGAGGTCCTCCACAACCACCAACATCGTAGGGCCGGTGATCATCACGGCGAACTTCGGGCCGCTCCCGGTCTCCGTGACCATCAGGTCCTCGGGATCGGCCGCGACAGGATATGTGCTGGTAGACGGTGTTGGGATCACCACGCCGAAGAGCTTCGTCTGGACCCCGGGCACCAACCACACCCTGGAGGCAGTGGGCAACGTCTCCGCCGGGACGGGAGAGAGGTACTCGTTCGGCTCGTGGAGCGATGGCGGCGCCCGGTCGCATTCCTACCTGGTAACGACATCGCCGGCCACCGTCACCGCCAGCTTCAGCCACCAGTTCGCACTCACCATGAACGCCAATGGGGGGACCACCACGCCTGGCGCCGGCATCCTTTGGGTTAACGCCAGCTCAAAGGTCACCCTGAACGCCACCGCCCCCCCGGCCAATGCCGGATCGCAATACTCATGGAAGGGCTGGACGGGAACGGGTTCCGGTAGCTATACCGGCGCCAGTCAGCTCGCCACCAACGCCGTGACGATGAACGGACCGATAACCGAGACGGCGATATGGGGTCTGCAGTACGCGGTCAACATCTCCACGAACTTCGGCGTGACCTCTCCGCTGGCGGGGATCAGCTGGTTCGATGCAGGCTCCACGATCACGCTTACCGCCACGGCGCCCGCCGCCGGTGCCAATGAAAGGTACCTCTTCAACGGCTGGGTCGGGTCCGGCGTCATAGCATACAATGGAATGGACAACCCGGCCACAAACGCCGTGACCGTCAACGGGCCCATCAACCAGACCGCTTCCTGGACCCTGCAGAGGGGGCCCGGTATGGTCACTGGCCTGACCGCGATAGCAGGCGATTCCATGATCAGTCTGAGCTGGAACGCACCTTCCGACAGCGGAATGCCTGTGGACGGCTATGTGGTCTTCCAGGATGGAGTGCCAGTGAAGTCGGTCACCACCCTTTATGCCACCATCGTCGGTCTCACCAACGGACAGTCATACTCGTTCACGGTCGCAGCCCATAATGCGATCGGGAACGGGCAGACCCCGACCGCCGTGTCGATAAAGCCGATCAAAGGGGCGAGCACCCTTATCCTCGAGATAACCTCGCCAGTGACAGGTTCGTACAACAGCACCGGCAGTGTGATCCTGAAGTGGAACATCACCGACTTTGGCTCGGCCGTGGTGAAGACGGAGGTCAGCAGCGAGGTCTCCCCCTGGATAACGGTCACCGGAACGAGCTATGTGATGGGCGGACTGTCGGAGGGGCCGCACACCCTGTACGTCCGGGTCACCGATGCGGTGAACAACGAGGTCACCAGATTGGTCCCGATCATCGTCGACAGATCCCCGCCGATCGTTACCGCAAAGACGCCGACGCCAGGCGGATATGTCAACAACCAGTATGTCACGTTCACCTGGGCGATCAATGATACCGGTTCCGGCCTTTTCAGTACCGAGATAAGCACCGACGGTATCAATTGGGCCGTACAGTTGGTGGCAGGGAAGACCTCAATATATCAGGACGGTTCGTACAAGTTCTACATCCGGGCCACTGACAACGCCGGTAACAATGTGACGGCCATCATCCCCTTCACCGTCGACACGGTATTGCCGACCGTGGTGATGAAGTCCCCATCCGGCAACGCCGAGTCCACCGTCGTCGGGATCAACATCACCTTCAGCGAGTCGATGAACCGGGCATCGACGATCATATCGGTGGCCGGGGTGGGCGGAGCGGTGGTGTGGAGCGGCAGCAACAGCGTGTCGTTCATGCCGGTGTCGGCCCTCAGGGGCTGGACCAACTACAGCGTCTCGGTGAACGGCACGGACCTGGCCGGGAATCCCATCACGAAGTCCTGGACCTTCAGGACCGCCCTCTGGGGCACGATATCCGGCGTGGTCCACGACTACGACGGGAAGCCGCTGGCCAACGCCGTCGTGAAGCTGATCGCGATACCGACGGCCGCCCAGAACAGCTCGCTCTCATTGGCGGCGTCCACCGGCATCGTCAAGGTGCTGACCACGACCTCCGACGCATACGGAGCGTACGCATTCCATGATGTGACGATCGGGAACTATACCCTGGAGGTCACCGCCCCCGGTCGCCAGGCAAAGAACACGCCGGTATCGATGACCATGAACGATATAAGGAACGGCGGGCTGACCGTCGATCCGGAAGCGTCCCCGGCTGGTATGGTGGACGGACTGCTGTTCCTGATAGCCATCGCGGCCATCTCCGCCGGCCTGATAGGCCTGGTGCTAATGGTCCGGAAGAGGAGGAACCCCCCGACGAAAGCGTCGATCCTGGAATTCAGGGATGCGTTGCCGCCGACCGCGGAGATGCAGGAGAACCAGGAAAAAGGATGATGGCCTCGGGGGCCACTTCACAAACATCTTCCCATCTTCTATCCTTTGCTTGATCCGGGTCCCGTTATCACCTGATTGTTTAATATCCCGAACCGCGCTATTTTCCTGAGGGTTCAACATGAAGGTAGTGATAGTCTACGACTCGGTTTCGAAGGCAAGGATGACGGAAAAGGTCGCAGTGCTCATCCAGGACGGGCTGAAGGAGAAGGGCGTTGAGGCCGAGGCCCTGCACGTCGGCCATGCCGGCGGGGTCAAGATCGAGGACTTCGATTGTCTGATCATAGGCTCACCGACCATGGGCTGGAGGCCGACCAAGGAGACGGTGAAGTTCTTGGAAGGGCTCAAGGGAAAGCAGATCTCCGGCAAGTTCGCGGCCTCCTTCGATACTCAGATGAAATCGATCATGAGCGGCAATGCCAACAAGGCGATGCAGAAGCAGCTGGGGGAGCTCGGCTTCAAGATCGTCGGTTCCCCGCTGCCTGCATACGTCCACGGGGGGAAGGACAATTACCAGCTCCGTGACGGGGAACCGGAGAAGGTCAAGGAGTGGGCCAAGGGCGTGGCGGCAGCGGTCGGCAGCAAGTAGTCCGCCAGCCGAACACGGACCGTACCATCCCCATTCAGTCACCTGCAGCTCAATCAAGGGGTTCAGGAGGATGGGTCAGGTCCGGCATCAGTGCGATACAGGTCCAACTATTCGATGGCCCGCGATACGAATTATCGCTCGTTCCACGGAGAAACGTTATCAAACGATCGTGTAGCTATGGAAAAGTGACCGATGTCAACTATAAAGAATGCCGATAGGGAAAGGGATTCCGTCCATGTGCTGGCGGTCGAGGACAACCCCGGGGACCTCGGTCTGGTCAGGGAATACCTGTACAGCGCCATTCTTGGGCAATACAGGATAGCCAGTACCGGCATGTTGTCAAAGGCGTTGGAAATGCTTGGGACCGAGGATTACGATGTGATACTGCTCGATCTCAATCTCCCGGACAGCAGAGGGTTCGATACGTTCACGAAGATACACTGCAAGTTCCCCCAGGTCCCCATCGTGGTGCTGACCGGTTCCACCGATGAGGGGTCGGCCGCGAAGGCGATCAACGAAGGGGCGCAGGATTACCTGTTCAAGAACGATCTCACCTCGAGCAGCCTGAGCCACGCCATCATCTTCGCCATCGAACGGAAGCGCATCGAGCTGGAGCTGATAGCGGAGAAGGGCCGTGCCGAGCTGTACCTCGACCTGCTCACCCATGACATCAACAATTACATCACTGCCGCACTGGGCTATCTGCAGCTGGCGGAGATGCGGCTGCAGCTGGAGGACAAGGACAAGAAGCTCATCCTCATACCCATGCAGGAGCTTCGGAACAGCAGCGAGCTGATCGCCAACGTGCGCAACATTCAGAGGCTCGAGGCGGACCGTTACAGGACCGAAATGGTGGAGATCGGCGCCATGCTGGAGGAGATCAAGGGGGAGTACGAGCATCCTCCGGGCAGGGAGGTGAGGATCGCTATGGAGATGCGGGAAGGATGCAGGTCAAAGGTCTCCAGTCTGCTGAGGGATGCGTTCGGTAACATAGTCAGCAACGCCATCAAGCATTCCACCGGTCCTCTGGTGATAGGCATTGCGCTGACCATGATATCGCAGGATGGTGATGAGCACTGCCGGATCAGCATAGAGGACAACGGCCCCGGGATAGCGGACGAAATGAAGGAGAAGGTGTTCGACCGTTCCACACGAGGGGGCACCAAGGCGACCGGGCATGGGCTCGGGCTATATCTGGTCAAACGCCTGGTGGAGGACCAGGGAGGGTGGGTATGGGCCGAGGACCGGGTTCCCGGCGACCATACCAAGGGGGCCAGGTTCGTGATCGTTCTGTGAGCTTCCGATCGGTCTCAATACAATGCCGATAGATGATCTTGGTCCGATGCTTCGGATATGGGAAGAATGGTACGCCGATCGTTGGGACTCAATTGCCCTAATAAATACATCCTTTTTCATCGGGATATATCCCCGATTTCCGTTATTTTAGCAACTAACCATTAAGTATCACGTTTTGAGACATGAAATTAGGCGGCCCGAAAATTAAGGGGAGCTAACCTCACGGAGAGAGAGGTTGTTTCAGGCCATAAGGTGAGTCCGATCCGTTCAGGAGTCGTTCGACCAGTTGAACCTCTCGATGGCGGCGAAGTCCCTCATTCTCCCTTCGTAATACCATTAGAACCAGTTAGATAAATAAAAATAACATAATGAAAAGGTGAACGGATGTCTTCTATGAGCAGAATGGGAGTATTGAAACTCAGCGCAATTCTCGTGGTGTTTGTGTTAGGATTGTCGACCCTGGCGGTGGGGGTAGATCTGTCGAACAGCGACACCGCCGCGACCGCCCACAAGCTGGTCACTGCCAAGCCGGTCACGACCAGCTTTAACTCGGCCGTCCCTGACACGACGGCCCAGTCATCCGGAGTGGACAGCGGTCTAAGTTCAGGGGGTCCGACGTATTCCGATAGCAGTACTCCCCGTGGCGGTGTCGTCGGCTGTGGAAGCAGTTGTCTGATCAGCTATGTATCCACCTCCCTAAGCTCCAAGAACATCGTTCTGGGTCAATCGGTCACCGAAAAGGCGACCGTATTCGGCAAAGCCACTTCCAAGGTCCCGACCGGTACCGTCGATTTCCAGGTCAAGGGACCCAGCGGTAGCTGGTTGACTTTCGCTCACGGTATCAAACTGGTGAACGGCAAGGCCACATCCCCCTCATACATGCCGATCGTCGCCGGCGACTTCTACTTCCGGGCCATATACAGCGGCGATAGCAAGTACTACGGTTCCCAGAGCGGGAGCTGCGACGCATCTCTGCATGTCAATAAAGCCCCCACCACGGAGACGACCTCCTTGGGAGTGGAGAACATAAAGCTCGGTCAGTCGGTGAAGGACAATGTCACCGTGATGGGCCCCAGGGGCGTCCCCACCTATCCCACCGGCACCGTCAAGTTCCAAGTGAGCTTCAACAACGGACCATGGACGACCTACTCCTGGAACGTTCCACTGGTCAAAGGGAAGGCAGTATCCTCGTTCTATACGCCGGTCAATCCGGGCAACTATTACTTCCGGGCCGTCTACAGCGGCGACAAGAACTTCCAGGGTTCCACGAGCGGGGACCACTGCGAACCCCTGCACGTGGGGATCGCCTCCACCCGCACCGTCACCGACCTCGGGACCAGCACCATAACCCTAGGACAATCGGTCAGTGACAAGGCAACGGTCACCGGCCCCAGCTGGATACACATCTTCCCGACCGGCACCGTGAAGTTCCTGGTAAGCTACAACGGCGGTCCCTACACGGTGTACTGCACCAACAAATTGAGCGGCGGTACCGCCACCTCGTGCCCGTACACCCCCATGGCCGCGGGCAACTACCAGTTCCAGGCGGTCTACAGCGGCGACCGCATCTTCAGCTGTTCGTCCAGCGCGCCGGGCTCTGAACCGTTGTGCGTCAAACCGGCGGCTTCCGCGACCGCAACCAGCCTGGGTGTGAGCAGCATGACCCTGGGCCGTTCCGTTTCCGATAACGCCACCGTGACAGGGCTGGGTGGATCGTTCCCCATACCGACCGGAAAGGCGGACTTCCAGTACCGGCTCAACGGCGGGTCATGGACAACGTTCGATCCCGGCGTGGTCCTGAGCGGCGGCCAGGCCAGATCGGTGCTGTTCAAGCCGACCGTGGCCGGGAACTACGAGTTCCGGGCCGTCTACAGCGGCGACAAGAACTACCAGGGCTCCGCAAGCCCGGACGGGTCAGAGCCACTGACCATCCCGCAGGCAGAGTCGACCACCACCACCGATCTGGGGGTCCGTTCCATAGTCCTGGGGCAGACGGTCAGCGACCAGGTGACCGTCACCGGCCAACAGGGTTATTCGGCCCCGACCGGCAATGTCCAGTTCCAGGTCCAGTTCGGATCCGGGTCTTGGAACGTCTATGATACCCAATCCCTGACCCCGTCAGGCCTGAACGGCATCGCCACCTCGAACGCGTACACACCCACGATGGCCGGCTCGTATCATTTCCGGGCGGTATACCTGGGGAGCGTGAACTATAAGGGCTCGCAGAGCGGCGACGGCGATGAACCGCTGACCGTCGAAAGGGCGGCATCCTCCACCAGCACCCTCCTGGACTCCGACAACATCCTGCTGGGCGACCTGGTGTACGACACCGCGACCGTGACCGGATTGGGCGGATCGTTCCCGGCGGTCACCGGGACGGTCACCTTCGAGGTCAGCTTCAACGGCGGAGCCTATGCGGCATTCGACAGCGATGTGCCGCTGAGCGGCGGCATGGCGACTTCCGGGGCCTATCATCCCGCGGTCGTGGGCAACTACGACTTCCGGGCGATCTACAGCGGTGACGGCAACTACACCGGCTCACAGAGCCAGGATGGCAGCGAACCGCTGTCGGTAGGATTGGCCCCGACATTCACCGAGACGGTCCTGGGGACAACGTCCATCACCCTGGGGCAATCGGTCACTGACAATGCCACCGTGATCGCGCTGAACGGAGTGCTACCGGTCCCGACCGGAAGCGTCAACTTCGAGTTCAGCTTCAACGGCGGCGCCTATGAGATATTCGACCAGGACGTCCCGCTGGTCAACGGAGAGGCAAAGTCGGCCTTCTTCAGGCCGCTGGCCGCCGGTGACTACCAGTTCCGTGCCGTCTATGGCGGCGACAAGGACTTCGCCACCTCGACCAGCCCTGACGGGCTCGAGCCGTTGACCGTGGCCAAGGGACATGTGGCCGTGACCACCGAACTGTCCGATAAGAGCATCGTCCTGGGCTATTCGGTCACCGATAAGGCGACGGTTAGCAGCGGGTTCCTGCCCGTGCCGACCGGGACAGTGAATTTCCAGGTGCTGATCGGCAATGGACTTTGGACCACCTATGACACCAAGACCCTGACCCCGTCGGGCGTCGACGGTGTCGCCACATCCTCCCCCTATACCCCGCTGACGGTGGACGCCTACCACTTCCGCGCGGTGTACGCCGGTGACCTGAACTACACCAGCGGCCAAAGCGACGACCTCGCCGAGCCGCTGACGGTGAACCAGGCGGCCACCACCACGGACACGGTCCTTTCGTCGGATACGATACTGCTGGGCGACAGCGTGGTCGACACCGCGACCGTCAACGGGCTGGGGACCGTCTTCCCCTTCCCGACCGGCATCGTGGACTTCCAGGTCAGCTTCAACAACGGACCGTGGACCACCTACGATCCGGCTGAAACCCTGATCGACGGATCGGTCGTTTCCATACCGTTCTTCCCCTCGGCTGCGGGAACCTACCACTTCCGGGCGGCCTATGGCGGCGACGCCAACTACCAGGCCTCGACCAGCGGGGACGGCCTCGAGCCGCTCACCGTCGGCCAGGCCCCATCGTTCGCGCTCACCGTCCTGGGAACGACCACGGTCGTCCTGGGAGGTTCGGTGACCGATAACGTCACCGTGATCTCGGACGGCCTCCTGCCCACCCCGACCGGCATCGTGGACTTCCAGGTCAGCTACAATGGCGGACCGTTCACGACCTACGATGGGAACGTGCCGCTGGTCAACGGGGTCGCCCAATCGGGGCAGTACTTCCCGCATGTGACCGGCAACTATGCCTTCCAGGCGGTCTACAGCGGCGACGCCAACTTCGCCGGTTCGACCAGCATCAACGACGAACCTTTGACCGTGACCAGGGCGGCGTCGGTGACGACCACCGATCTGGGTACAGCCGACATACTGCTGGGCCAGTCGGTCTTCGACGGCGTGACGGTGAACGGGCTTACCGGATATCCAATACCCAACGGAACGGTGGACTTCCAGGTCAAGATCAACGGCGGGGGATGGACGACGTTCGACCCTGCCGTGACGTTGACCGATGGACAGGCGATATCGGCCGAGTACACCCCGACCACGGTCGGCAGCTATCTGTTCCGGGCGGTCTACAGCGGTGACGGTAACTACACCGGCTCGCAGAGCGCGGACGGCGCCGAGCCGTTGACGGTCGGATTGGCCCCCTCGGGGATCCTGACGTATCTAGGCACCGCGGAGATCACCCTGGGACAGTCGGTCACTGACAACGTGACGGTCTTCAACCTGAACGGAGCGTTGCCGACCCCGACGGGAACCGTCGATTTCCAGGTGAGCTTCAACGGCGGACAGTTCATGACCTACGATGCGAACGTGGCATTGAGCGGCGGTGTAGCGCTGTCGAAGGCGTACCTGCCGATAGCGGCCGGCCACTACGAGTTCCAGGCGGTCTACAGCGGTGACGGTTCCTTCGCCGGTACGACGAGCATCAGCGGTAGCGAGCCGCTGACCGTCAACCCGTCGGCCAGCGTTACCGCCACCCAGCTGTCCGACCGGACGATATCCTTCGGCGACCTGGTTTACGATACCGCGACCGTGACCGGACTGGGTGCGCCGTTCTCCGTACCGAACGGAACGATCGCCTTCGAGGTGAGCTTCAACAGCGGAGCTTGGACGGCCTACGATACCGAGACACTGTCGGCCGGAAGCGTCACCTCGTCCGGCTATACCCCTGGGGCGGTGGGCGACTACCGCTTCCGGGCGCTCTATGGCGGGGACAGCAACTACACCGCCTCGCAGAGCGGTGACGGCGCCGAGCCGCTGACGGTGGGTCCGGCCCAGACCTTCGCCGACACCTTCCTCGGGGTGACCGACATCATCCTGGGGCAGTCGGTGAGAGACAACGTGACCATCGTCGCCTTGGCCGGAACATCGCCGGACCCGAGCGGGAACGTCGTGTTCCAGGTGAGCTTCGAAGGCGGTCCATTCGCGCCCTATAGCACGGTGGCGTTGGTCGGCGGGACTGCCACATCGGCATTGTACCAGCCACTGGCGGCCGGGGCCTACGAGTTCCGGGCCGTCTATGCCGGTGACCCGAACTATGTCGGGACCTCCAGCATATTGGGCACCGAGCCTTTGAACGTGGCCAAGTCGACCACCCTGACCACCACCGACCTGGGGGTCGGCTCTGGCCTGCTGGGCGACTCGGTCTTCGACACTGCGACGGTGACCGGGCTGGGCGCACCGTTCTCCGTCCCGAACGGAACGATCGACTTCCAGGTCCAGATCAACGGCGGGTCATGGAACTCCTTCGATTCGGGAGAGGTCCTGATCGGCGGGTCGGTCACCTCGGCCGAGTATTTCCCGGCGAACGTCGGCACCTACCACTTCCGGGCGGTCTACAGCGGTGACAACAACTACACCGGCTCCCAGAGCGGGGATAACGATGAGCCGCTGTCGGTGGGATTGGCGCCTACCTTCACCGAGACCGTGCTGGTGACGACCTCCATAGTCTTGGGACAATCGGTCTTCGACAATGCCACAGTGATCGCACTGAACGGGGCACTGGGGATCCCCAGCGGGACCGTGACATTCCAAGTGAGCTACAACGGCGGCCCGTACGTGGAGTATGACAAGAACGTGCCGCTGAGCGGCGGTGTCGCACAATCGGCAAAGTACACTCCGCTGGCCAACGGCAGCTACGATTTCCAGGCCGTGTACAGCGGAGACTCCGTCTTCGCGGTGTCGAACAGCCCGGAAGGCAGCGAACCCCTGATGGTCGGCACCGCGGCCACGACCACGGTGACCCAGCTTACCGACGCCACCATACTGTTCGGCGACCACGTGTTCGACACGGCCACCGTTACCGGACTCGGCATTCCCTTCCCGACACTGACCGGGACGGTGACCTTCGAGGTCAGCATTAACGGGGGAGGTTGGTCCGCCTTCGATAAGCAGGACGTCTCGACCGGGACGGTCACCTCGATCGAATACATGCCGGCGGCGGTGGGCACCTACCACTTCCGGGCGATCTACAGCGGTGACAACAACTACACCGGCTCCCAGAGCGGGGATAATGACGAGCTGCTGACGGTGACGGCGGCACCCTCGTTCGTACTCACCGTTCTGGGCGTGACCGACATAACCCTCGGTCAATCGGTCTTCGACAACGCGACGGTGATCAACCTGGAGGGAACCCTGCCCATACCGACCGGGTCCGTGTCCTTCCAGGTCAACTATTCCGGCCAGGGATATGTCGAATACAGCAACGTGAACCTGGTCAATGGGGAGGCCAAGTCGGCCAAGTACACGCCGCTGGCGGCCGGGGACTATCAGTTCCAGGCGGTCTATGCCGGGGACGGAAACTTCCTCGGTTCGTCCAGCATCGACGGCCTTGAGCCGCTGACCGTCGCCAAGGCGGCAAGCGTCACGACCACCGCGTTGGACTCGGTCAGCATCCGGCTGGGCGACGTGGTCTACGACACGGTGACAGTGGCGGGACTGGGCTCGACGTTCCCGGTGCCGACAGGATCGGTCAACTTCGAGGTCCGATTGAACGGCGGTTCGTGGACATCCTACGATACCGGTGAGCTTTCCTCCGGATCGGCCACCTCGATAGCGTACGAGCCGTCAGCGATCGGTCTGTATGAATTCCGCGCGCTGTACGCAGGTGACGGCAACTACACCAGCTCGATGAGCAAGGATACCGACGAGCCGCTGCCGGTGGAGAAGGCTATCGCCACGGCCATGACCGATCTGGGAACGACATCCATAAGGCTAGGCCAATCGGTGACCGACAACGTGACCGTGTTCGCGAACGTCGGAACGCTGCCGATGCCGACCGGCACGGTCGATTTCCAGGTGAGCATCGACGGCGGAGCGTTCGCCACATATGACAGCGTGGCATTGGTCAACGGCATCGCCCAGTCGGCCATATACACTCCCAGGGAGGCCGGGAGCTACCAGTTCCAGGCGGTCTACGGGGGCGACGGGAACTTCGAGATATCGACGAGCATCAACGATGAGCCGCTGACCGTGGAACAGGCAGGGACCGTGACAACCACCATACTTTCGGACAAATCAATCCTGCTGGGAAGCACGATCTACGATACCGCCACCGTCACCGGGCTCGGCCTGCCCTTCCCGGTGCCGACCGGAACCGTCAACTTCGAGTTCCGTGTCAACGGCGGTTCCTGGTCGGTGTTCGATTCCGGAACCCTGATCGACGGCCAGGTCACCACCTCGGAATTCCCTCCTCAGGCGGTCGGTGAATACGAATTCCGCGCGCTCTACACGGGAGACAAGAACTACACCGGATCCCAGAGCGGAGACACGGACGAACCGTTGACGGTCGACTACGCCCCTTCCTGGACAACCACCTATCTCGGGGCGGACCAGATCACCGGTGACCAAATGGTGACCGACAATGCGACCGTGACCGCACTGAACGGCCTGCTGCCCGTACCGACCGGGAACGTCACCTTCGAGGTGAGCGTGAACGGAGGAGCGTTCGTGGCCTTTGACAAGGAAGTGCCTCTGATCAACGGCATGGCCACGTCCACATGGTACGATCCGCCGGAGGATGGGAACTACCTGTTCCGGGCGACCTACAACGGCGATATGAGATTCTCTGTCTCGGTCAGCCCCGATGACGGTGAACCCCTGACCGTAGGTTAGGCCGCCAAAAACGCGTCCAGTATGGCATTAAGGGGATGATCATCCCCACTTTTCCTTACTTTCTTCTTACGGTCGCTCTGTTTCTCATCGCATGTCAAATTTCAAGGATATTGGACCTTGGTCCATGATGGATATATACTGGACAGTTCCTATCATAGGCTAGGGGACGAGATGCCAAAACCTGCGGAGCGCTCGGTCCTGTCATTGCCGATCTCACTTTTTCCACAGGAAACGGTTGATTATCAAATCTGATAACAATCAAAATTGCGTATAACTCGGGAATTTGTTACAATTTCGCTATGTAAGCAACTAACTTCTAAATATCAATGTTGATAACATGTAGGCTCGGCAGGAATCGGGGGAACCGACCACGGAGTTGGTAGGGGTATCCATGCCGAGAACCGGCCCGTATGCCTACGGACCGGTTTAGAACAGTGAAACCTCTATTGAGCAGTGAACGCTCGATCCCCTCGTACCGGAGCCGATCAAAACTCCTTAAAGAACAAAAAGATAAAACAACGAAAATGGGGGAATAGCGTCTCAATGAATCAATCTGGAGGATTGAAGATCGCCACTATCATTGTAATGGCCATTCTAGGGTTTTCGACCTTGGCGGTGGGCTTACAGCTATCATCTGGCGGCACCGCCGCCGTCACGCATAATCAGACTGCCACAAAGTCAGGCGCACAGGAGCAGAATCAAACCGATTCCGTTTGCACCACATTGACCTCTGGTATCACCGATCTCACGGTAGAGAACTCGGCCTTGTCTGACGGTGCCTCACTACAAAGGTCCTTTTCCGGCGATTACGACCTGCGTGGAAGCTTCAGCAACTGAAGAAGTCATAAACTCTTTTCTATTTTTGTTCGGCCCTTATCCTTATGTCAATGGATCAAAGGTAACGACCGCATTATCAACATTGACAATAGTGATCGCCTTCCATGGTCTAAGCCTGAAGGTCTTGCCCGGGTAACGCTGCTTGTTTCTCCTCCCCCGTCGGTCTTATCAGGAATGATATTAAGGCTTCCGTGACAAGTTTTTAACCACATCCGTACGTATGGTGATCAGAGGGGGAAATCCATTGCATTCGAGGTCAAGGATCGGTATCATCATCTTGATGGTCGCACTGGGAATGATGCTGGGGGTAATGATCATGGCGGCCACCGGCCCGGTCGCGGCCCTGACCACAGGGGATGAGAATTTTGAATACCAGATCATCGAAAGCGGGACAGCTGTCGAGATAACCAAGTACAACGGGACAAGCTCCATTGTCACGATCCCCGCATCGATCGGTTCCCTTCCGGTGACCTCGATCGGAACATGGGCCTTCGCCAGCAACAACACGGTCGTCCTGACCTCTGTCCAGATACCAGACACCGTTACGTCCATCGGCGAAGGTGCGTTCTCCGGGACGGGTTCGTTGACCCGGATGGAGTTCAAAGGAAGCGCTCCCAGCCTCGGCGTTGATTGGATCTTGGACCATGCCGCCGACCTGAAGGTCTATTACATCTATGGAGCCACTGGCTTCACCTCCCCCATATGGGAAGGCATCGCTTCGGTCGCCATCTGCCACCTGGTCATGGACAAGAATTTCGGAACGACCAACGCTGCAGGAACGTATGACGAGGGATCGCAGGTCCCCCTTTCCGCCGCCCCTCCCACCGCCAATGCGGGCGAGCAATACGTCTGGAATGGATGGACCGGGACCGGTCCCGGATTCTATACTGGTCTAGACCCGACCCCCACGATCACCATCGGCGGGGACATCACCGAAGTAGCCTCTTGGACCAAGCAATACCGGGTCACCGTCTCGTCCGATCCGGTGACCGGGGGTACGACCATCCCGACCGCAGGCGCCCAGTGGGTCAATGCCGGTTCCCTCTCGGTCCAGGCGAACCCGTCGACCAGCTATGGCTTCTCATCCTGGTCCGGCACCGGTCCCATCACCTTCAATGCCCAATCTTCCTCAACGGTGGCGACCGTTTCCGGTCCGGGAACCATCGCCGCGGTCTTCGTTCAAAATTCCGTCGAGGTGACGATAACGTCCAGCCCGGCGGGACCAGGATATGTCGTGGTGGACGATATCCCCGTCTTGACGCCCCACACCTACGATTGGGTGTCTGGGTCAAGCCATACGCTCAAAGCGTCAGCGAGCGTAGCGGTAGGGTCGAACGAACAGTATGCGTTCAATTCATGGAGCGATGCCGGCGATCGGGATCGAACTCTCGTCGTCAACGCCGCGGCGACACTCACCGCCAATTTCGACCATCAGTACAAGGTCACGATGGCGACCAACGGCGGTTCCACCGTTCCGGCGGTCGGCGCTCACTGGTATAACGTCGGATCGCAGGTGAACCTGGATGCCACCGCCCCGACCGCCGGCACGGGGGTTCAGTACGTCTGGAGCGGCTGGACCGGAACGGGTACCGGCAACTACACCGGGACCGGCAGGTCTGTCACCAACGCCGTGGCCGTCAACGGGCCGATCACCGAGACAGCGCATTGGAATGAAAGGTACCAGCTGACCATGGCCACGAACTTCGGCACGACCGATCCTTCGACCGGGTCATGGTACGATGCCGGAGCTACGGTAACGATCACCGCCACGGCTCCCAGCACGATCACGGGTGAGCGGTATCTGTTCACATCATGGACCGGATCCGGCTCAGGTAGTCATTCCGGATCCGGCGAACCTATCACCAATGTCGTCACCATGAACGGCCCCATCACCGAGACCGCTTCCTGGACGCATCAGTACCAGCTGACCATGGCCACGAACTTCGGCACCACCGATCCGGTCACCGGATCCTGGTATAGCGCGGGCGTCAAGGTCACCCTCACCGCGACGCATCCCACAGCCTCAAATGGTGAGCAGTATGTGTTCACCTCATGGACCGGATCGGGGACAGGCGGTCATAATGGGAACGTCAACCCTGCCACCAACGCCGTCACGATGAACGGCCCCATCACCGAGACCGCCAGCTGGAACCACCAGTACCAGGTGTCCTTCGCTGTCTCCCCATCGGTCGGTGGCACGACCTCACCGTCCGGACTTGTGTGGGAGAACGCCGGCGCGCTTCCGATCGTGGCGACGCCATATTCGGGCTATGGGTTCTATTCGTGGGGCAGTGACACAGCCTCGATAACGTTCGATGCACAGACAGCTTCGACCACAGCGGTCCTAAGCGGGCCGGGAACGATCACCGCCACGTTCACGGTGAGGGTGACTATCGCCTCCGGTCCGTCCGGCACGGGCTATGTTCTGGTGGACGGCGTGGCGACGGCGACCCCATACACGTTCGATTGGTTGCCGGGGTCCATTCATTCCCTTGAGGCTCTCGGTAATGTGACCGTCGGAGCGGGAGAGAGATACTCATTCACTGCCTGGAGCGATGTAGGCGCACCGGTCCATTCCTATGCTGTGACAACGGCAGGTACGGTCACCGCCGCCTTCGCCCACCAGTATCTGGTCACGATGGCGACGAACGGCGGTACCACCACCCCGGCGACCGGCACCCACTGGTATAACGTCGGGTCACAGGTAACGCTGGACGCACCCCCGCCGACGGCAGGGACCGGAGCACGATACGTCTGGAACGGATGGACCGGCTCGGGTACCGGCAACTACACCGGGACCGGTAGGTCTGTCACCAACGCCGTGACCGTCAATGGCCCGATCACCGAGACCGCCGGCTGGACCAAGCAATACCAGGTCTCCTTCGCCGTTACGCCGGCAGGAGGGGGCACCACCACCCCCAACGGCACCGGCTTGTGGTATGATGCCGGGCCGCTCTCGATCCAGGCCACATCGGCCGTGGACTACGCGTTCTCCACCTGGACCAGCGGGTCCGCATCGGTGACGTTCAACTCGCAGGCCTCTTCGACCGTCGCGGTCATAGACGGTCCGGGCACCATCACCGCGAACTTCGTGGTGGCCCTGGGCATCACCATCACCTCCAGCCCGACCGGCTCTGGATACGTCCTGGTCGATGGTGGTCCGATCACCACCCCGGCCAACTTCAAATGGACCGCCGGGACCCATACGATAGAGGCGGTGTCGATCGTTCCGGGCGTGACCGGAGAACGGTACGTCTTCAACTCCTGGAGCGACGGAGGGGTCCAGACCCATGTCTACACGGTCACCGCCCTGACCGATACGGTCATCGCGAACTTCGATCATCAATTCCTGCTAACCATGCAGACCGGCCTCGGCAGCACCACGCCGGCCGCCGACGGGGCCGGTACCTGGGAGAGCGCCGGTTCCAGGATCACGATAAACGCGTCAGCCCCCTCCGTGGCCTCGGCCTACGAACGGTATCAATGGGTCGGCTGGACCGGGTCCGGTCCAGGCAATTACAGCGGCACAGCGGACACACCGGCGGCCGATATCACCATGAACGGGCCGATCACCGAGATCGCCAGCTGGAGCCATCAATACCAGGTAGCGATATCCACGAGCCATGGCACCACCGCTCCGGCAGCGGGGATCCAATGGTTCGCTGAAGGGTCATCGATCATGCTAGCCGCCACTTCACCGACGTCCATGGCCGGAGAGCGGTACGTCTTCAACGGCTGGACCGGGACCGGGACGGGAAGCTACACCGGCACGGCCAATCCGGTCACCGACGCCATACTGGTCCGCGGACCCATCACCGAGAACGCTTCCTGGACCTGGCAGCACGTGCCCGACGCCCCGGGCGGCCTCACGGCCAATTCGGGTGACGGTTATGTCAACCTGAACTGGACCGCCCCGGCGGACGGGGGCTTGGCGGTCGACCATTACGTGGTCTACCGGGACGGGATGAAGGTGGGCACGGTCACCGCCCTGACGGCCACGATCTCCGGTCTTACCAATGGCCAGTCCTACTCGTTCACCGTCGCCGCGCACAATCTGATCGGGAACGGGCCGAACTCGACCGCGGCCGTGATCAAGCCGTTGAAGTTCCCTAGCGGCCTGACCCTGGAGATCACCTCGCCGTTGCCAGGCTCCTACCACCGGACCGGCATCGTGCTTCTGGAATGGACAGTGTCCGACCTGAGCTCCAGCGTGATCAGGACCGAGGTGTCCCGGGACGGGACGAACTGGAACATCGTGACGGGCACCAGCTACCTGATCCGCGGGCTTGCGGACGGGAACTACATCCTCTCCGTAAGGGCGACCGACGCCGCCAACAACGTGCTCACCGAAAGGGTCAGCACGGTGGTCGACACCACCGCGCCCGCCGTGACCATCACCGTCCCGATGCAGGGGGCGATCCTCGGGTCCCGGACGGTGACGGTCACTTGGAGCGTCCTGGAGCAGGTCTCCGGCCTGGCCAGGATCGAGATGAGCGGTGATGGGACGAATTGGGTGGACCAGACCGGGAACAGCGGTTACCTGACGGTCCCGGAAGGCTCGGGCATCGTCTGGGTCCGGGCGACGGACAACGCCGGCAACGACATGGTGGCCACCGTACCGTTCACCGTCGACACGATCGCGCCGGTCGCGCTGACCTGGTCCCCGACCGGCAGCGCCGAATCCACCCTGACATCGGTGACGGTCGCTTTCAACGAGGTCATGAACCGTTCGTCCACCGCCGTCACCGTCGGCGGCATCCCAGGAACGGCGGCATGGGGCGGGGACAACGTCACCTTCACGCCATCGGAAGCGCTCCTGGGCTCCAAGACGTACTACGTTTCGGTCACCGGTACCGACCTGGCCGGGAACGCCGTCAGGGAGAACTGGACGTTCCAGACCGCGGCGGTGGGGAAGATCTCCGGCATCCTGTACGGCCATGACGGGAAGGTCCTGCCCAACACGGTGGTGACGCTGATCGGCCTGTCCACCGGCGCCCGGACGGAGATGGGGCACATCGGTCTGGCCGTGTCCGCCACCGCCGGCAAGGTGGGTGAAACGACGTCCGACGCGAAGGGGGCCTTCACATTCTACGACGTGGCCATCGGTAGCTATTCCATAGAGTTCACGGAGGTCGGGTTCGTGACGAAGAGCATGGACGTGGCGATGACCACGGACTCTGTGGTCAACGGGGGACTGACCGTGGAGCCGGGCAAGCTGGTCGTAGATCCGGGTAACGGCGCCATATTGATAGGGGTCGTCCTTGGGGTGTGCGCCATCCTGACCTTCGTCGTCATCCTGGTCCGCCGGAGGGGTGTTAGGTCCAACGACCATAGCACCGGGCAGGGCCCGGTCGACGACGGAAAACAGGTGGATGAAGGAAAAGGCCCAGAAAAGGAATGATCGTAAAGGCTGGAGGACGGGCCGCGTGCCTGAACGAATCCTACCCCGGATTCTTTCCCCCAGTTCCGCCGGACCGACACGATAGGTTTATATTAACACCGTTACAGACACTGTTCCAAGGTAAGGAAATGCCATCGTTCAAGTGCGCAGACATCGGGATGCAATGTCCCTTTGAGGTCAAGACCAAGACCCAGGAAGAGCTCATGAAGGCCATCGCCGCACATGCGGCGACGGAGCACAAGATGACGGACGTCCCGCCGGACATGATGGCCAAGATCAAGGCCGCCATCAAGCCGTGAGCAATTCCATCGATATTTTGCGGCCGGTCCAAACCATTTTTTTTCTCTTTCTATCGGCCCGTATCCCTATTCATTTTGCGATATTCTGGTCAAAGTTTCGCCTGGCATCAGCTGCCTCACATCGCGCGGACTCAAATGCTACCAGAAATGTTCGGGAACGATGCCGGGAAGTCTAAGGAGCGTAGGAGAAATAAGTCTGATCACGCCGTCCCTGCCTGATCGACTGATATCATCGCTCAGAGGTCATCCTGATCGGAGCATCATAACGAGCCACTCGAATTCCGGTCCGGTCCTGGTTCCATGGCAATCTATTAGTTCCCTATCGCTGATGTTGCTGGGCAATGCCGAGAGTCGTCTATGTCGATGATGAACCGAGACTTCTTGAGATAACCAAGACGTTCCTCGAACAGGACGACGAGATACACGTGGACATCGAGGAGCTTCCCCATCGTGCCCTCGCCGCCATCGCAAGCGGCACCTATGACGTGATCGTGTCCGACTACCAGATGCCCACGATGGACGGCATCGAACTTCTGAAGACATTAAGAGCGAAAGGTGACCGCACGCCGTTCATCCTGTTCACCGGCAGGGGGCGCGAGGAGGTCGCCATCGAGGCGATCAACAACGGGGCCGATTTCTACCTGCAGAAGGGCGGCGACCCCCAGGTCCAGTTCCGAGAGCTGAAGAACGCCATCATCCAGCTGGCCCAGAGGAGAAGGGCGGAGGGGCTGGTGGCCCAGGGCGAAAGGAAGTACCGGGACCTGGTGGAGGGCGCCAACAGCATAATCCTCAAGCTGGACCCGGCAGGCAACATAGTCTTCATGAACACGTTCGGGATGCAGTTCTTCGATGCCGGGCATGAGACCATCGGCAAACCGGTCATCGGCACGCTGGTCCTGCCCCAGGACTATCCGGACCTGGGCCTGGCCGAGCAGTTCCAAAAGTTCCTTACCTCCGGCAAGCACAGTGACAGTTACACCTTCCCGGCCAGGTCCGGCGGCAAGGAGGCATGGGTCTCCTGGACCCTCCGGGAGGTCCGGGACACGTATGACCGGGTGACCGAGCTGTTGGCGATCGGGAACGACGTCACCGCCCTGAAACGGACCGAGATGAAGCTCCAGCACTCCACGGCGGTCCTCAGAGCTACCCTGGACTCCAGCGACGAAGGGATCCTGGTGATCACCGATGACGGGGTCATATCGGAGCACAACCTCCGGTTCCTGGATATGTGGCGGATACCATCATCCATCATGGAGACTGGGTCCGCACAAAGGGTGATCGACTACGCCAAGAACCAGCTGAAGGACCCGGACCGGTTCGCACGATATGTCGAGGACTGCCGGAACAATCCGGACCAGGACGGTGTCATCATCCTGGAGTTCCAGGACGGGCGGGTCGCCGAGGTCTATTCCACGCCGGAGAGGATCGGCAACGAGATAGTCGGGTGGTTCTTCAGCTTCAAGGACATCACCCGGCAGAAGGAGTTCGAGTCGCGCCTGATGCTGCAGCGGGAGAACATGAGGAGCCTGTTCGTCAGCAACCCGGCGAACATGCTGCTGATAGAGCCGGACACCGACCTTATCGTACACGCGAACAAGGCGGCCTGCAGGTTCTACGGTTACGACGAGGGTACGATGTCCAGGATGAAGCTGTCGGACATCAGCATCCTGCCGCTGGAGGAGTACTGGAACCGGATCCGGTCGGCGAAGAACAACGAGAAGAACTATTTCTTCGCCCCGCACCGCCTGGAGAACGGGGAGGTCCGGGACGTGGAGATATTCCTGGCCCCGATATCCTACAAGGGGCGCGTCCTGCTGTTCGGCATCGTGCAGGACATCTCCAACACCAAGAGCACCAGGAGATTGATCAAGGAGACCAAGCTCAAGCAGAACCGCATCCTGGACTGCCTTTCCGAGGGGATAATCGCCGTGGATGCGGAGAACCGGATCGTATTCGCCAACGAACGTTCGTCGGAGGTCCTGGGCCTGCCTCTGGACAAGCTGGTGGGGGTCGACCCGGACGTGTTCCTGTGCGACGAGTCGAAGATATCCCCGTTCGCCAACCCGGCCAAGCGCAGGAGGGGCGACAGGGCGCATCTCGATTACCGGTTGAAGAGGAGCGACGGCTCCAAGTTCTGGGCGGCAGTCTCGGTCAATCCGTTGTTCACCGATGAGGTGTACGAAGGCTCGATATTCACGCTGAGGGATATCACCGAGCGGAAGGAGGCGGAGATGGAGGTGCGGAAGGTCCGGCATAAGCTCGAGCTTCTGGGAGACATAACCCGCCACGACATCCAGAACCAGGTCACCACGATCATGGGGAACGTTGAGCTGGGCAGACGGCCTGGTGCCGACCCAACGGAGCGGCTGGATCGCATAGAGCAGGCGGCTGTGATCATCGGTTCGCACATCGAGTTCGCCAAGGACTACCAGGAGCTGGGCACGACCGCCCCGACCTGGCAGGGCGTGGCTGATACGGTCGAGGGGCTGGGCATCGCCAAGAACGTGGCGAGCCTGGAGATATCCGGCCGGGCGCGGGGTCTGCAGGTCAGCGCCGACCCGATGCTGAAGAAGGTGTTCCACAACCTGCTGGAGGACAGCGTCAAGTACGCGGGCAAGCCGCCGCGGGTGACCATCGACTGCCACGCCGCCGGGGACTGCCTCATGATCGCCTATCAGGACAACGGTCCGGGCGTTCCGCCGGCGGAGAAGGAAAGCATATTCGAGAAGGGCCACGGGCATGGGACCGGCCTGGGGCTGTTCCTTTCCAGGGAGGTCCTGGCCATCACCGGGATCACGATAAAGGAGACCGGCAGACCGGGAGAGGGGGCGAGGTTCGAGATGCTCATCCCCCCGGGGCAGTTCCGGTTCCTGTAGAATGATTCATATTTTTCAATGACCTTCGAGGACCTGGTCCAACAGTCTGTTCTCCGCCTTGCGGAGGTGTTCGACGACGGTGGAACGGGACAGCCCGACCGCCTTGGCCAGGTCCCCTGCGCTAATGCTCCGGGGATAGTTGTAGTAACCTAGGCGTTTTGCCTCCAGGAGCAGTTCCTTCTGCCTCGCGGTCAGAGAGGAGAGCATCTCCGGACCTTGGAACGTTGCCTCCTGTATCGAGACCCTGACCGTTTCACCGAATTCCCTGAGCAATGCGACCATCTTCCGGATCGATTCATCGTCGCCGATGAAACTGTACACGATCATTTCACGGCTGACCTTCATCGGCGTGGTCCACACGAGATCGAGATCGAATCTCTTGGCCATCAGCTCGAACTCGGGAGGGGCCTTGGCCTTCACCAGGACGACCGCCTCGTTCTCCGTCTCTTCGATGACGTTGACGACCTCCATGACGCCGAGCGAACCGTTGGAGCGGACCGAACCTCCCGGAAGGAAGCGGATACGGACGACACCGAGCTTCTCCCCATGCTGAAGGTCGAGGCGGAGCAGATCGACCATCTCGATCTCTTCGATGCCGTCCATGAACGATCCCTGAAGCTTACGGACCATTTCGTTCGGATTGAGTTCGAGGATGACCTTGCGCATGCACTTTGAACCGTTTTCGTTGATATTTATATTACCGTACATGAACGGCGACATTGACTAAGCCTGCCGATTCCGTTACCCGTTGATAGCAATGAAGGTCACTAAGGTCATCGGGTCATCTCTTTTCATACTGATGTTCCCTGTTCTGATCATCCTGCTCTCTGGGGATCTGACCTGGCCGGAAGGGTGGATATTCAGCATATGGTTCATCCTGCTCTGCTATTCGACGATCTATTACCTGTATCGAAAGGACCCGGAGCTGTTGGAGGAACGATACAAGAAGCCTGGCACCGGCAACGAGAAGGGCTGGGATCGGTATGTCGTCGCCGGCCTGGCGATCGGTTTCATATCATGGATAGTAGTGATGCCGCTGGACGCGCGGAGGTACGGATGGTCCCCGGAGTTCCCGCTGTGGGTAAAGGTGATCGGGGCGGCGATGTTGATCGGGTCCTACTATCTTTTCTTCAGGTCATATGCCGACAACACCTTCCTGTCGCCATTGGTCAGGATACAGGAGGAGAGGAAGCAGTCGGTGGTCTCGACCGGGGTCTATGGGTTTGTCAGGCACCCGATGTACCTTGGCGCGATAATGATGCTGACCGGTACGCCCCTACTGCTCGGTTCCGAGTTCGGGTTGTTCATCGGCATAGTGGTCACCATACTCCTGATGGGTAGGATAATCGGTGAGGAGAAGATGCTCGGCAAGGAACTGGAAGGTTATTCTGAATACACCAAGAAGGTCCGGTACCGACTGTTCCCGGGCATTTGGTGAAAGGACAGGTTCTCCGACTCACCAGGTACCGTATGTACCGAAATCCTTCGACGCCTGGACCAGTGCATGGATGTTCTCCGGCGGGGAGTAAGGCGGCACCTCACACGCCGTACCGAGTATGTAACCGCACGGGCTGTCCCGGCCCTTGCAGATCTGGTTCTTCGCCTGCTCATAGACGGCCTTCGGATTGGACATCGCCATGATCTTGGTGTCGACCGAGCCCATTACGGTGCCCATGTTACCGAACTCCTTTACCAACAGATCGGAGGGGAACACGTCCCGGCCCATATAGCCGACGTGCATGATGGTGAACGGCGACCAGATGATCCGGTCCTTGAACAGTTTGTAGTCCGTTTCGTGGTTTCCGCACAGATGGTAGAACACCTGCGGACCGGCGCCCTTGTTCATGGCGCTCTTCACGAAGTCGTGCAGATACCTGATCGAGTAATCGTTCACCGCCTGGTCGGAGAATATGTCGTTGTTGCCCAGGACGGAACCGGTGGCGATCATGGCCATGCCGTACTTGTTGGCCATGACCTCGGCGCCGTTGACAGCGGTCTCGGTGTACTTCTTGACCAGGGTGTGAGCTGACTTCTCCTCGACCATCGTCCACATGATGAAGTCCTCGACGCCGCAGAGTTGTGCAGCCGCTCCGGTCAGGTCTGAGGTGTAGGTCATCGGCAGGAACATCTTGGGCATGTGCTCCAGGACGTAATCGTTGACCCGGAACAGCTCCTGGGCGGTCTTGCCCTTCTCCATCTCTTCCGTGTCCGGGACCTCGATCTTATCGATCGCTTCCAGGTCGTGGACGATCGGACGCTCGATCACCGGCGGAAGTTCGTTCATGTACCGCATGGTGACGCCGAGCTCGGTTAGCCAGGGCAGCGAGAAGTACCAGTGGGTGACCGGGAGGAGATCGTAGAACTGACTAGCGGCCGCCACGCAGTGCGCGCCCAGTTCCGGCTGCTCGTAGAAATCGCGGATGGTCTTGCCGCAGACCACGGCGGCGTGGGAGAGCATCATCGGGTCGACAGAGATGCGGTCGTGCTTGGTGCCCATGAAGGGGCTGGCGAACCTCTTGCTGGCGTTCTCGTGCCATTTGGGGTCGATGGGGGTGTTGAGGTCTACCAGCGGGGAGGACATATGGATAGAACGGGGAGAGCCGTATTTAGGGTTAATCAATTGTAATGCAAGATCCTTTAGCATTACTAGATTGGATTATTCTTCAAAAGATGGAAGAATGGGTAAGTACAAAGATTCTAATGAAAACTGAAGCTGTATACGAGTATATTCAATTTGATAATTACTTGCAGCTTGTTTATCGTCCCCGATTCAATGATGTCAATTTGGCGATAGATGTGGGGCAATGCAAGAAATGCGGGCAGGAAGCAAGGTATGACTTCTGCCTTAAATGCTATAACAATCAGAAAAATGGGAATTCAATCCATGAAGAAGTAATCGAACCTTCTGGCTTGTCGGATCAGGAATTAAACTATCGTCAAAACATGATCAAGGCTAGAATCGCAGAGACGCTTGTTGAGGAACTTTTCTTATCCATGGAATGGGGCGTTTTTAGATATGGCATGGAAAATACAATACCAGGTGTTATGAAGCTACTTAGAGGTGTTAGAAGCGATGTTGCCGAAAATATTAAGAGAATGCCAGACTTCGTGGTCCAAGATAAACAAAGAAATGTATACTTTGTCGAAGTGAAATTCAGAGCAAGTGAACAGTTTAGTTTTAAAGATCTTCCTAGAGATTATCCTTATGATAACGCCTTCATCATTGTCGTTTCAAAAAAGCATATCAAATGTATTACTGTACCTGAATTAAGAGAAGGTAAAGAAATTTCGTCAACATCGAGAAACTACCTAAAAAGTAGAAAGGAATTTGATTTGGATAAAGAAACGATAATCCAGTTTTGTGATTTCGCTGTAAAATTTTTTGATGGGGTTTAATTCGCTCACTGAGCGATTGGCTAATTTGATTTTAAAAATATGTCTATTTACATATATTATTTATAACAAGTAACCATTGCTCGATATTGATGACTTATTTCAATGGAATATATGAGCAAGTCATTAACCAGGCCCTGGACAGATCGCTTAACTCTCTTGATGAAAAAGACACTCTAATTCTTAAGGAGAAAATCGACGCGGCTGAAAGTAAGACAATACTGTCTCGCTATATGACAGAAGTTCTTGAAAAGGGATTAAAAATATTAATGGAAGATTATAAAGATGATTCAGGGTTACAAAACCAAATATCAGCCTGTAACCAAATCATTGAGCTTCTTTCAAGAATAACAGATGAAAACGAGCTTTTGGATTCATTGATCAATATCGACGCTCAAAGGTTAATGGTTATTTGGGAAAAAAAACGACTAGAAACTTTGGAAGGTAAGAAAACTCCAGTTCGTCCCGATACGTCAATTTCGATAAGTACTCTATTTACTGGAGGCAGGCTCGAACCCCAAATGGTGAATGAATTAAAAAAGGAAATATCAACGTCTGATCGAATAGACCTTCTTGTTTCCTTTATAAAATGGAGTGGATTGCGCCTAATAATTAAGGAATTAGGGGAATTCTGCATTGAAAAACCACTAAGAATAGTCACCACGACCTATATGGGTGCCACTGAATTAAAGGCGATGATGGAATTAGCCAGATTGCCCAATACAACGATCAAAATATCTTATGATACAAGATCATCACGACTTCATGCAAAAGCCTACATATTCTCCAGGAATTCCGGGTTTAGTACAGCATATATCGGTTCATCCAATTTGTCAAGCGCTGCCTTAAGCGGTGGACTCGAATGGAATGTGAAGGTAACAGAGAAGGATCTCCCCCATATTCTGAAGAGTGTAAATGCCACATTTGATACCTACTGGAACGATCAAGATTTTAAAATATTTTCCAAGGATGATGAAAATACTTTAAGAATCGCAATCAACCAGGAGTCATCTAGAGAAATCGCTGACACTAGTTATATGTTCGATATCGAACCATTTCCCTTCCAAACCGAGATACTAGAGGAATTGGACGCTGAAAGAACCTTACATAACCGATTTAGAAATCTAATCGTAGCGGCTACTGGAACTGGGAAGACAGTTATCTCGGCCTTTGATTATAGGAGATTCTGCAGGGCTAATCCAGGAAAACCAAATACTTTACTATTCGTGGCGCATAGGAGAGAAATATTACTCCAGAGTTTGAAATGTTTCAGAGGAGTATTGAGAGATAACAATTTTGGAGATATTTACGATGGCTATAATAAACCATCCAACCTGGATCATTTATTCGTTTCAATTCAAACTTTCAACACTCAAGAATTCATTGCTAAGATGAGTCCTGATAACTATGACTTTATCATTGTGGATGAAACCCATCACGGCGCTGCATCAAGTTATCAAGATCTATTAACATATTATCAACCCAAGATCCTCCTTGGATTAACAGCTACGCCTGAAAGGATGGATGGATCTGATATTAGAGAATATTATAATAATGTCATAGCCAGTGAAATTAGGTTACCAGAAGCTATCAATAGAGGTCTATTGGTTCCATTTCAATACTTTGGGATCACAGATAATGTAGATCTTTCAAGCATCACTTTTGAACGTGGTAAATATGATATAAATGAACTAAGCCAAGCATATGTAAACAACAGGTCTAGGGCAATTTCCATTGTTGATTCAGCAAAGAAATATGTTGCTGATATAGACAAAGTCGTTGGACTTGGATTCTGCGTAACCAAAGAACATGCACGATTCATGGCATCAATATTCAACGAGGCTGGAATTGGTTCATTAGCTCTAACCGATGAATCAGAAAGAGATGAGAGGCAAAATGCTAGAAAAAGGCTGACCTCTGGGGAGATTAAATTCATCTTTTCTGTGGATTTATATAATGAGGGAGTGGACATACCAGAGGTTAACACTGTTCTTTTCCTCAGACCTACAGAGAGCCTTACTGTATTCTTGCAGCAATTAGGCCGTGGCCTAAGAGTATTTCCAGGAAAAGAGGAATTAACAGTCCTCGATTTCATAGGTCAAGCAAACAAGCAATATAGCTTTGAGAGAAAATTCCAGGTCCTCATCGAAGGTGGTTATAAATCGATCGAGTATCAAGTAAGAGATGGGTTTTCGTCTCTTCCAAAT
>DASXVU010000049.1 GCA_036504055.1 Methanomassiliicoccales archaeon
TCTCAATCAGAGGGCTCTGCTATCCTTCGACGATGCGGTGCTCGAATCCGCGGTGATCCCTCTGTGTGCCGCCCTGGCAGCCCAGGAGCACGGTGACGCGCGTCGTGCCCTGGACCTGTTGCGGATAGCGGCAGAGATAGCCGAACGGGAAAACTCAGAAAAGGTCACCGAACTGCACGTCTACAAGGCCAAGAACAAGATGGAGCTAGACTGTGTCAGTGAGGCAATACGGACACTGCCATCCCAATCGAAACTAGTGCTGATGTGCGTGGTCATCCTGAACGAGTGCGGAATGGAGAGGCTGACCACCGGGGACGTCTACGAGAAGTATAAGGACCTGAGCCGGATCGTCGGCCTGAGCGTTCTGACGCAACGCCGCATAACCGACCTGCTGTCTGAACTGGACATGATGGGCATCATCCATGCCAAGGTCCGTTCGTTCGGCCGGGGAGGGAGGACCAAGGAGATCGACCTTAGCGTCCCCACCACCGAGATAAAGAAGGTCCTGGAGGAGGACGATACTTTCCAGGCGCTCAAGAACTACAAGCCCAAGGGGCAGACCACGCTGATCTGAGAGGTCAGCGGTCCTTCTTCTTTACGGCCCGTTTGTCCGGCTTCTCTTCGACCTCTGGCTTCTTGGGCTTCATCCTCAATGCCATCCTAACCCTTCCCCACATATCGATACCCTTTCTTCTCAACATGAACTCGGTGACGTCAAGGATGACCGGGATGGCAACAATGATCACAATGGTCAGGATCAGGTCGGTCTTGCTGTTCTCGGGGGTCTGCGCTGGCATATTTCCGCCGGCCCAGAGCTTGATGAGGCCGAACCAAGGCACCTCTCCGCGAGCCTCTCCGACGATCCATTGCGCCGTCACTGGTTGATGCGCGATGTTGGCCATTGGTGACTGGTCATAGAGAAGATTGTGATCTCCTTTGGTTATTAGGCCGCCGTGGGGGGCGATGCCGTTGGACTCGTAGTAGCTAAGAATGCTGGAAAGGCTGATGGTGACCGTCTGGTCCCGATAACCAACATGATAGATCTCGAGGGAGGATTTCAGGTCATACCATATTCCGGTGTGCTGCCCCCCGACACTCCATTTGTCCGTAGGGACATTGGCCAGCGAGGGTACGTCGAAACTATAGGATGTGCTATTGAACTCCAGTTCAACGATCGCTCGATGAATGACTGGCTTTGCCAGGACGCTCCCGTCCCGGTTATAGATGACCACGTCCCCATAGTCTCCATAGGTCTTGTAACCCTCGTTGTAACTGGACACATAGGTCTTGATCTCCGATAACGAAGAAACGGTCTTGACAATGACCAGATCGCCAGTATCGATCACACCGATGTAACTGGTGGTATCAGAATGCTGCATGCTCTCCGATTCGACAACGACCAATGGTGGCCAAAGGCCGCTGTACGCGAAGAGGCCTAGGATTATCACAATGACGATCGCTGCGGCGATGAACAGCCCTTTGAAACCCTTCAGGGCCTTCATCGCCTTGGCTGCCGTGTCGCTCACGGCTGGGCTAACAGCAGTGGTTGTTCATTATGATTTCTAGCGATCCCTCTCTTTTCGGAGACCATTCCCGCACATCCGTTCTGCTTTAGCGGGTTTTACAGCGATCGGACAAGACCGCCCGCATAGTAGGAATGTTGTTATCCTGGAAGAAGATTCACCAATAAAGATGATGCAATCCTCAGTGAGACCCGACAATGACACCTACTTCATGAGCATGGCCGAGCTGGTGGCAACCCGGTCGACCTGCCTGAGACGAAAGGTCGGTGCTGTGATAGTCAAGGAGAAACGGGTGCTTACGACCGGTTACAATGGAGCGCCGAAGGGTCTTCGGCATTGCGAGGAAGTAGGGTGCGTCAGGCTGGAGAATCACATCCAATCGGGAACGAGACACGAGCTGTGTCGCGGAGTCCATGCGGAGCAGAACGCGGTCATCCAGGCCGCATATTTCGGGGTCAGCATCAAGGACGCGGCGGTCTACACCACCAATTTCCCTTGCGTTCTGTGCGCGAAGATACTATTGAACGCAGGGATAATCGAGATCATCTACCAGGACGACTACGTTGATGAACTTTCTAGATCG